>QZJQ01000035.1 GCA_003599795.1 Nitrospiraceae bacterium | reverse complement strand
AAAATCAATAAATGGCATCCGCAGGATTACGGATAAACCTATTGCCGTCGGATTCGGTGTTTCAACGCCCGATGAAGCTAAGGCAGTGGCAGGCATCTCTGACGGAGTGATTATTGGAAGCGCAATAGTCAAAAAAGCGCAGGCGAGCTTAGATAAGGAATTAAGTGATTTTCTTCTCAAATTAAGAGAGGCAATCAAATGAACGAGGTCTCCGATAATAAGCTGGCACAGCTTAATACCCTGATGGAACTGACAGCTTTAGTCAATTCTACGCTTGATACGCATGAAGTGAGAAAACGGGCGATTGAAGCGGCAACGCGGCTTGTTAATGCTGAAGCAGGAAGTCTGATTCTGAAAGATAAGGAAAACAATGAGCTTTTTTTTGAAGTGGCGCTTGGAGACAAGGGAGAGAAGGTCAAAGAGATGCGGCTTAAAAAAGGTGAGGGCATAGCAGGATGGGTTGCTGAAAAAGGGGAGACTGTCGTAGTGCATGATGTTCAATCAGACCCGAGGTTTTTCAGGGGCGCAGATGACAGAAGCGAATTTTTCACAAGAGACATGATATGCGTGCCTGTAAAAACAAAAGAGGAGATTCTCGGAGCGCTCCAGACAATAAACAAAAAGGCAGGGAGTTTTGATGATGAGGACATGGAGATACTGTGCGCTCTTGCAAATCAGGTGGCCGTTGCCATAGAAAACGCAAATTTGTATCAGGAGCTTAAAGATACATTTTACGGCACGGCGCAGGCGCTTGCAGAGACCATTGAAAAAAGAGACCCTTACACGGGAGGCCATACAAAAAGGGTTATGAACTACAGCATTGCCATAGGCCGGATGCTCGGGCTTAACAGGAGAGAGCTTGAAAATTTAAAACTTTCTGCTATACTCCATGACATCGGAAAGATCGGCGTTAGAGACAATGTTCTTCTCAAGGAAGACCGGCTTGAAGCCGGAGAAGTTGAGGCGATGAGTATGCATCCCAAATACGGCTCAGAGATACTTAGTCATGTTAAACAGTTGAAAGATGTTATTCCCGGCATGAGGGGACACCACGAGAAATATGACGGGACCGGATACCCTGACGGCTTAAAAGACAACGAGATACCTTTGGCAGCGCGGATTATCGCAGTTGCCGACACATTTGACGCCATGACAACTGACAGGCCGTATAGAAAAGGGCTCAGCGCAGATAAGGCGTTTGATGAATTAAAAAAGTATGCGGGTAAACAGTTTGACCCGTCAGTGGTAGAGGCGTTTTTAAAAGCGTTGAGAGAAATGGAGATTGTGCTATGAAGATAAAAGTTCTCGGATGTTCAGGGGCGGAGTTTCCGGGGCATAATCCGCCCGGCTTTTTGATTGACGGGAAGATACTGCTTGATGCAGGAACTATAGGTTCTTATCTCTCGGAAGACGCGCAGTGGAAGATACGGCATATCCTTATCTCCCATGCCCATCTGGACCATATAAAAGGCATACCGTTTCTCGCTGACAATATAATCATAAAAAATAAAAAGCATAATGTGACGGTTATGGGGATTGCGCCCGTGCTGAAAACTCTCAAAAACAGCCTGCTGAACAACAAGATATGGCCTGATTTCACAATGATACCGAATGTTGAAAAGGCTGTAATAAAATTTTTAGAGGTAAAGCCCGGCAGGCAGATTGAAATTAACGGCTATAAAATCATGGCATACAGAGTCAACCATTCGGTTCCTGCAACCGGTTATATAATTCAGGACAAAAGAGGCAAGAGGCTGCTTTACACAGGCGATACCGGGCCCACGCATGCTATTTGGAAAGAAGCAGGCAGGGCCAAGGTAGACCGCGCCATAATAGAAGTCTCTTTCCCGAACAAAATGGAAGCGCTTGCAGTTGCGACAGGGCATTTAACTCCAAGACTGCTCAAGAAAGAGCTGGATAAAATAAAGATACTTCCTGATAAAATACTGATAACTCATCCCAAGCCGCAACATCTCAAAACCATAAGATCCGAAATTAAAAAGCTTGGGATTCTTAATGTCAGGATACTTAAAGACGGCGAGGTTATAACAGTCTGATGTGGTTCAAAAAAACAAAAGAGACAAAGCTTCCCAAAAAGGTCAAGATACCCGAAGGCCTCTGGATAAAGTGCGATAACTGCAAGGAGATTGTTTACAAAAAAGAAATAGACAAGAACCTCAAGGTCTGCCCGAAGTGTGATTACCATTTCAGGATAAGCGCTAAAGAAAGAATTGAGCTTCTTGCGGACGCAGGAAGTTTTGCGGAGTTTGATGCGGATATGTGTTCAGGAGATCCGCTGAACTTTAAAGACTCTCTTACATATCCTGAAAGAATACAGGCAAGCATGGACAAGAGCAGTCTCTCTGAAGCTGTTGTCTCAGGCGAGGCAGCGATAAACGGGTTTCCTGTTATATTTACTGTGATGGATTTTTCCTTTATGGGCGGGAGCATGGGCTCTGTTGTAGGAGAAAAAATTACAAGGGCTGCAGAGACAGCTCTTGAAAAAAGAATGCCATTAATAAGCATCGCATCATCAGGCGGCGCAAGAATGCAGGAAGGGATATTCTCGCTGATGCAGATGGCAAAGGTTTCTGCGGCAATAGGAAGGCTCAAGGATAACGGCATTCCGTATATATCCGTCCTTGCCGACCCCACATTCGGCGGTGTTGCCGCAAGTTTTGCCACAATCGGAGACGTAATAATCGCTGAACCGAGAAGCCTCATAGGGTTTGCAGGCCCCCGCGTCATAGAGCAGACAATGAAACAGCAGCTTCCTGATAATTTTCAGAGGGCCGAGTTTCTTCTTGAGCACGGATTAATAGATATGGTTGTCAGCAGAGAAGATATGAAAAAGACTCTCGCAAAGCTTATAGAATTCCTTTCGTAAAAAATTCGTCTCTCGCACCCTCCGCCGCGTTTATTTTGTCCTTGTAATTCTCCCAAAATTTGTCTTATACTGTTTTTCATGAGAGACAATATCATCCTTAATTAAAATGTAAGTAGTGTCCCTCATTTTTCCCCTAAAGAAAGGCGGGGCGTTATGCGTCTCGGCTTGGGCAAAAACAGGCATAAAATATGGCGGAATTGTTACCTTCATAATCATGGAATTGGCTATACTATCCGAGGCTGGTAGACCCGAAGACATGAGATGAAACAATGAATAAAAAAGCTATTAACTTAGATTCTGAACTCTGCATGAGAACATGCAGAAAGATATTAGATAAAAATTCAGAAGCTAATTTAGCAACTGATTATCCAGAAAAAGAAAGAGTTGTAATTATAGTAGTAACTGTGGCAGGAATTATAGACAATGGTGGTTTCCATAGTCTCTTCTCTTCTGTATTACCTGGTGACCCACAGTATATTCATACGATGGAAGCCTTTAAACAGATTGGCTGTTCTAAAGCGTTAGATAGTATCAAAGAAGCTCTGAGTCTTTTCTCCAATGCTAATCCTCCAGACGATGATAAGCTTAGAATTAAATTATATGAAAAAAATCCCAAAAAACTAAGAGATAAAATTGATTCGAAATTTTGGAAAGAGTACGATAATGTTTCAAAATGTTTGGCTAATTATATTCGGACAAATAAGCTATCAAATGAGTTTAATGGGACGGGTTTGTTTAAATGAGAAAAATGATGCAACAGAGAGACATTAATAAAATTAGGGGACAAAGCAGGGACAGCGATCGTATTTTCTTATTTTATTTACTATATTGAAATATGTTAAAATTGCACAAACGGAGGCGTCCTTATGACAACCACATTAATAAAAGATAATTTTATGGCTCAATTTGACAAGCTTCCCCTTGACCTCCAACTGCGTGCGCTTGATTTTGTAAAATCCTTAATTCCCAAGGGAATAGAAGGCAAAAACCTGTTACGCTTTGAAGGGATTATCCCTGTTGATGATTTGCGTCTTATGACAAAAGCAATAGAGGAAAACTGTGAGAAGGTAGATATCGGTGAATGGTAAATACCTGCTTGATACGAATATAATAATTTCTCTCTTTGCTAAAGACCCTCGAATCCATAACCGAATAGCCAAGGCTGTAGAAGTATTTATTCCGTGTATTGCCCTTGGAGAATTGTATTTTGGCGCCTGTAAATCAGTCAAAACTCAAGAAAACACCGACCGCATAGATGAATTTGCACTAAACAATACCATCCTTTCATGCAATACAGAAACCGCTAAGAGCTATGGGAAGATAAAAAACCAACTAAAAGAAAAAGGCCAGCCAATTCCTGAAAATGATATCTGGATTGCTGCTATCGCTCAACAGTATGTCCTTACATTGGTAACGGATGATGTCCATTTTGATGCAATTACGGGATTAAAGATTGAAAAGTGGTAAAATTTATTTATGTATTCTATCTCACTAATTCGGTCCATGACTCGCCGAGGAGAGTAACTTTCTGAAGTTTATAAAAAGGCGTCACACCTTGATTCTAATCGCACTGTGTTCTGCCTTGTAATAGCTGCGCCTTAACCTGACAGGTTTTTTACCCTCCTTCTGATGGTCTAATTCGGAAAGAGTTTTTCTCTTATAACTTTTCTTACATTTAATGTAAAATATTGCACTTATGGGTTACGCCGGCGCAATAGATTATCTTTACGGGCTTCAGAAGCACGGCATCAAGCTGGGGCTTGACAACACCGTGAGACTGCTTTCGCTGTTTAACAATCCGCAGGAAAAATTTCACTCTATACATGTTGCAGGGACAAACGGCAAAGGCTCTACATCAGCAATGATAGCTTCAATATTGCAGTCAGCAGGGTTCAGGATAGGTTTATTTACATCTCCGCATCTCGTAAGTTTCACAGAGAGAATCAGGATCAATAATGAGGAGATAACAGAGGAAGAGGTGGTTGAACTCACAGAAGATATACGAAGCGCAATGGAAGGCTCTGAACTGAATCCTACTTTCTTTGAGTTTGTCACTGTAATGGCATTTCTTTATTTTAAAAGGAAGAACGTTGACTGGGCAGTGGTTGAGACAGGAATGGGCGGCAGGCTTGATGCAACAAATGTCCTGCTGCCTGAGGCATCTGTTATAACAAGCATCAATTACGACCATAGCGAATTTCTCGGCAATACCATTTCAGCAATTGCAGAAGAAAAGGCAGGAATAATAAAGAACGGAACCCCAGTAATTACGTCAGCGCAGGAGCCGTCTGCAATGAATGTGATTGAAAGGAGAGCCGGAGAAAAGAATGCCGGCCTTTTTGTTTACGGCAGGAATTTTTCAGCGGCAATAAAGTCAGAGGATACAAAAGGAAGCGTCTTTGATTATAATGGCGGCAGTAATATTGACGATTTGGTTATACCGCTTCCGGGCAGGCATCAGGTGTTGAATGTAGCTCTTGCGCTGAAAACAATTGAAATTGTTTCTAAGAAATCTTCGCATCACGCATCATGCATCACGCATCACGCCATCAGCGCCGGGCTTGAAAATATAAAATGGCAAGGCAGGCTTGAATTAGTGTCTAAGGAGCCGTTGATTTTGATTGACGGAGCGCATAACCCTGATGCAGCAAAAATTCTTGCTGATTCGCTTAAGGAAATTTTTATTAGAGAATACGGGAGAATAATATTGATTGCAGGCATAATGTCTGATAAAGACGCAAGAGGGATAATGGAGCCGCTTCTGCCCCTTGCCGCTGAAATTATATTGACAGCGCCCGCTTATGAGAGGGCGGCCTCGCCGCAGAAACTTGCAGAGTGCGCAGCAGAGATGGGATTTACGGATACACATATTGCGCCAACTGTGAGAGAGGCAATTGCTATGGCAGTTAGTCTCGGTGAAATTGGTGCTCAAAGGCAGGAAAACTCTGAGAAAAATTTCACCGATTCACTTATTCTAATCACCGGCTCGTTTTACACTATAGGCGAAGCAAAGGAGATACTTTGCGGAAGAGGCATTCTTTCAGGCCTGAGGGAAACGAGATGAAGAGCAAAGAGAATGCAGCAAACAGCATACGGCATATGAATTTAAAATCGCTCTGTGCTTGCATGCTATTTACTGTTTGCTGTCTGCTGTCTGCTGTTTACTGTTTTGCTGAAGAACCTCCGGCATTCATAACATCAGATTCTTTAAAGTATGAAAAAAGCACATCAATATATACGGCAAAAGGTTCTGTGCTTGTTGAACAAGGCGAAGCAATAATGATGGCTGATGAAATGAAGTATGACGAGAAGACATCAAATGTCTTTCCTGAAGGCAATGTTGTATACGACACCCCTGACATGGTTCTTAAGGCAGAAAAGGCAGAGTTCAACCTCAATACAAAAAAAGGCACTTTTTATAATGCAGAGATTTTCTCAAAAAAGGAAAAATTCCGCGTCTCTGGCGCAGAGATAGAAAAGAGAGGAGAAAAGGAATATTTCATTAAAAAGGCGTTGGTTACAACATGCGAAAACCCCTCTCCTGAGTGGTGCATCAAAGGCAGGACTGCCGACATAATTATAGGAGACCGCTTCAGGGCGCGTGATGCCACTTTTCATGTTAAAGACTTCCCTATTTTATATACGCCCTATCTCCTGGGGCCTGCGCTTACTGAAAGGAAAACAGGGCTTCTTACGCCTGTATTCGGCTATTCACAGTCAAAGGGCTTTTATTACAGGCAGCCTTTTTTCTGGGCTATAGATGAAGACAAGGATGCAACATTTATTGTTGACTGGTATAGCCGGGCAGGACTAGGGGAAGGAGCTGAATACAGATATGTAACTCCGGGAAATGTAGAGGGTAAACACTGGCTCTATCATTTCCACGACAAAAAAGCAGGAAGTGATTTTTATGAGCTTAAGTCTATTCATTCAAAGAGGAGCAAAGAGGGCCTTTCCGGATACTGGAATATCAACCTGTTAAATGAAAAGAACTTTTACAAAGAATTCAGTCTTCGCCGCGATGAAAGGGTAAACAGATTTCTTGAATCAACCGCCGAGCTTACACTTCCTTCAGACGGCTCGCGGCTTTATTTGATGTCACAGTATATTATTGACCTTAAGGAAGGTAGCCGTCATTCAGCCGTAGCACAGAGACTGCCTGAATTCGGGTATGTTGTTAATCCTGCGAGAGTGGGGCCTGTGATTTTCTCAATGACATCATCTGCCTCAAATTTTGAAAGGGAGAAGGGCGTATCCGGACAGCGCCTTGATATTTATCCTAAAATTTCCCATTCTTTCGGAGACAAGATTATTCTCTCTCAAAATCTTGGGTTAAGAGAAACAATGTATTCTTTGCATAGAAATGAGGCTGAGGGATTTAAGAGTTCAGTGCACAGGGATATATTTGATTACAATATCACGGCGTCAGGCAGGCTGGTCAAGAAACACAGTGAGAATTTTACCCATGGCATTGAGCCGTCTCTGGGATATACATTTATTCCATGGGTTAAAAAAGACAGGACCAATGTCCCGCTGTTTGATTCCACGGAACTTTATACAAAGCAGTCAACAATAGGCATGTCTCTTACAAACCGCCTCCTTGATAAAAAAGGAGAGTTTCTTACTGTAAGCGTGTCAGAATCATATAATACGTATGAACGGGACGTTCCGCTTTCTCCGTTAAGCGTGTCAGCATTTATCCCAAGGCCTGTCCCTATCAACGCCGATGCTTCTTATAATCATTACAACGACCGAATTGAGACTCTTAACTCCAGCGTAACCATACCCATAAAGAAGTTTTCATTTTTCTTTGGTGAGAGATATAACCAGCCTAATAAAACAATGTTTTATGATATAGGAGCAGGTTACGCCCACTCCAAAAACTTGTCGGCCGAGGTTAAACTCTGGTATGATGCTAAAGGAGGAGGTATGAGGGATTCTTCATTTATCATGAAGTATCTTCAGCAGTGCTGGGGCATGACAATAACGGTTAACAGAAAACCTCCTGATGAGGTAAACAGCAAGCCGAGCGAGCTTAGGGTGTTTGTTGCGTTTGATCTCCTCGGTCTCGGCTCTTATTCTGCGAGGAAATAGACATGGTGATGAGAAAAAAATATCTCGGAGAGCTCCTGATAGAAGCCGGAGTCATAACTGCCGAGCAGCGCGACAAGGCAATGCTGGAGCAGAAAAGGCTTGGCAAAAGGCTTGGAGAAACACTTGTCAGCCTCGGGGTTATCACAGAAGAAGTTATGGCAAAGGCGCTCAGCGCACAGATGGGGCTGCCGTTTAAAGAACTTAGATTTATATCTGTTGCTCCGGGAGTCACAGAACTCGTGCCGGAGTCTATTGCGCGCAAGCACAGGGTGCTGCCTTTTGAGATTAATAACGGAAGGCTTACCGTTGCAATGTCTGACCCGCTCAATGTCTTTGCGGCAGATGAAATAAAACGGATAACAAGGATGCCTGTGGATACGGTAGTTATAACAGAAACCGATCTTCTCAGGGCGCTGGACCAATATTACAGCAGGGGAGATATGGATGAGGTTGTCAAGGCTGCGGATGTCTACTATCCCGAAAAGGAAAAGATCGTTGCCGCAGCAGAGGCAATGGTCGAAGACACGCCAATCGTAAAGCTTGTTAATACAGTTGTCACGCAGGCTGTGAAAGACAGGGCCAGCGACATACACATAGAGCCCTATGAAGATTCCATCCGCGTCAGGTTCAGGGTTGACGGGAAGCTGCATGATATTATGAAACCTCCCAAACACCTTCACGCAGGCATTGTCTCAAGGATAAAGATACTCGCAGGAATGGATATAGCGGAAAAAAGAGTGCCTCAGGACGGAAGGTTCCCTATAAATATTGAGGGCAGGCAGTTTGATATAAGGGCGTCAACTCTGCCGACGCATCACGGTGAAAAAATGGTGCTGAGACTGCTCGAAAAAACATCGGGGCTTCCCCAGCTTATGCTCGGCCAGCTTGGCTTCACAAAAAATGTGCTTGATACATATGAAAAGCTGATAAGCATGCCTTACGGGTTTATTCTTTCAACAGGGCCCACGGGCTGCGGCAAGACAACAACAATGTATTCGTCTCTGCGTAAGATAAGCGCGACAGATAAAAACATAGTTACAATAGAGGACCCCATAGAATATAACCTCCCTAATATAAATCAGGTTCAGGTTAATCCAAAGGCAGGGCTGACATTCTCATCAGGCTTAAGATCCATTCTCAGGCAGGACCCTGATGTAATAATGGTCGGAGAGATACGAGACACTGAAACAGCGTCAATAGCAACCCATGCAGCGCTTACAGGGCATCTTGTTCTCAGCACCCTTCATACAAATGAAGCGGTCGGGGCCATAGCCCGTCTGATAGATATGGGGATTGAACCATTCCTTATTACGTCCTCTCTCATAGGAGTTTTAGGCCAGAGGCTTATTGTGAAGATATGCCCTTACTGCAAGGAGAGCTATACCGCTGACGAAGACATGTTGAGGCGTGTGGGAATTAAAGGCAAGGTGCTTTTGCACGGCAAGGGATGCAGCGAGTGCCGTTTCACCGGATACCTCGGGAGAGAAGGCTTATATGAACTGCTCCTGGTTACTGAGGGGATAAAGAAGCTGATAATAGACAAGGCCCCTGCAAGCGAGATAAAGGCACAGGCAGTAAAGGAAGGCTTCAGAACTATGAGGCAGGAAGGCCTCTTGAAAGCAGTGGATGGCATTACGACGATTGAAGAAGTAATGAGGGTGACTCAGGAGACAGAATAAAAGAGTTAGGAGTTGAAAATTAAGAATCAGCAACTTTTAACTTATAACTTTACACTTTTAACTTTGTTAGGGATGATATGCCAACGTATAGCTATAAAGTAAGAAATCAAATAGGAGAGATTATAAACGGTGTTGTTGATGCCCCTAACACCGATGCGGCAGCAGAACAGCTTTTTTCCAAGGGCTATACTCCCATTAAAATAGAAGCGGGAAAAGAGGTTAAAGCTTCAGGTGAGAGCGGGCTGCAGTTTTTTGACAGAGTAAAGGATGAAGACCTCATAGTGTTCAGCCGGCAGCTTGCAACTCTTGTTTCTTCAGGCATATCCTTTATCAGGAGCCTGGACACGCTTTCGGAACAGACAAGGAGCAGGAAACTCCGGGGGATAATAGAAGAAGTAAGAAAAGAAGTGGAGAGGGGCAGTTCTTTTTCCGATGCTCTGGCAAAATTCCCGAAAGTATTCTCGCCGCTTTATATCAGTATGGTAAAGGTGGGCGAAGAGGCCGGAGTGCTTGACGACATCCTTCACCGTTTGGCGTCCCTGCTTGAACATGATGCGACAACAAGAGCGCGCGTGAAGGCTGCAACGAGATATCCCATTCTAGTTATTGTAAGCATGGTAATTGCTTTTCTTGTGCTCACAACATTTGTTGTCCCCAAGTTTGCATCATTATATCAATCCGCAAAAGTGGAGCTTCCCTTTCCTACCCGTGTGCTTATATTCTTAAATAAAGCGATAAGGGAATACTGGCCGCTTTTGATAGCTTCTGTGGCAGGCGTTATCTTTGCGTTTAGGGGATATGTGAGGACTCCGTCGGGCAGATGGAACTTTGATAAATTTAAGCTCAAAGTCCCGATAATCGGAACTGTTGTTGAAAAGACTGTTATGTCAAGGTTTGCGAGGATATTTTCTACGCTTTACCGTAGTGGCATTCCGATGCTCCATGCGCTTGACATAGTTGCAGGCACACTGGGGAATATTATTATCGCAAGGGCGGTTGATGTGATAAAAGAGAGTGTTCGTGAAGGGAAAGGGCTTGCTGCGCCTATGGCAGGCACAATGGTCTTTCCGCCGATGGTTACGCAGATGGTTGCCGTTGGCGAGGAAACAGGGGCGCTTGATGATATGCTTACAAAGGTAGCCGACTATTATGACCTTGAGGTTGAGTATGCCATTAAAAATCTTTCAACAACACTTGAGCCGGTTCTGATGGTCTTTCTTGCCGGAGGAGTTCTTTTTCTTGCGTTGGGGGTATTCCTTCCTATATGGGATATGATGAAGGCATTGAAAAGGTAAGATTTTTTTTAAAGAAACGGTTTTATCTCGGGCTTTTTGTGCTCCTCCCGTTATTTTTTTCAGTGTTTGCACTGGCTGCTCCGCTTATTTTCATGGCAAAATTCAAAGATGTCCTTAAGCGCAGTGTTATTGACCCGACAGGGCTTATCTCAATTTATAATTTTGCGGAACAGTGGACTTACATCCTTGCTGCTACGGCATTAGTGACCGGGCTGATTGTTGCGTACGCTCTTGTAAGGCCTGCAAAGAAATTGTTAAGCGAAGGCGCGGAAGACAAAAATATAGAGGAATTCGGTTCGCTTGGCAAGGAGTTTACAAGAATAGCGGCATCTCTGAGTAAATATACCGCATTGCTTGAAAGCACAACAGGCGGAGTAATGACGGCTAACAAAAGCGGAGCAATAACAATGGCTAACCCGTATGCCTGCTATATGCTCGGCAGCAAAGAAACGGACCTGCTCGGCAAAAATATCGGAACCCTGCTGAATATAGCAAGCGACTTTAAAACAGTTCTGAAGGGAAGGACCGCGGCCTCAGAAATGAATGTGACGATAAACGGGGAAGGCAGGACCATCGGATATACGCTTTCGCCGATAAGAGGCAGGTATGGGATAGACGGAGTAGTGCTCAATTTCATGGATACCACAAAAGTAAAAGAAATGCACCGTGAGATACAAAAGACTGAAAAATTGGCAAGTATTGGCACGCTGGCAATGGAGGTTGCGCATGAGATTAGAAATCCCCTTGCATCCATAAAGGGGCTTGTGCAGCTTATCGGAGAGGACATAAATGACAACGAGCAGAAGAAGCTTTATATCAATACAATACTGAAAGAAACAGATCGACTTAACAGAGTAGTGGACACTATCTTTGAAAAAAAGACATCTGCTGCCGCACAGGAATATACTCTCAGGGATATAATACACAGGGTTGTGATTTTATGCAGCCAGATTGCAAAAGATAAGGCTGTAAGCATAAAAGAAGACTATGATGAAGCTGCAGCTGAGATGTTGGCGGCAGACGAGAGGCTTTTCCATGCGCTTTATAATATAGTCCTGAATGCCTATGAAGCAGTCAGGGAAAACGGGGAGATAGCCATAAAAACAAGGATTAGCGGTGACAGGGCTGAGATCAGGGTAATCAGTGATTCAGAACTTGGCATCGGAATAGATGCGGATGTAATATTTGAGGCTGATGTTACCACCAAAGGCAAGGGCCGCGGAATGGGGCTGAAAATTGCGAGGGACGCAATAAAGAACATGGGAGGAGAGATAGCACTGGAAACATCAGAAGGCAAAACAGAGTTTGTCATATGGTTGCCGCATACGAAAACATGATACAAGATGCAAGATACAAGATGCAGGATAAAGAATTAAAAAATCATGAATCATGCATCATGAATCGTGCATCATAATATTTATAACCGCCTTCTGAAAAGCGCAAAGAATTTTTCCTTGATTTTTTCATAGAGGCCCCGCTTTATCCACTGCGCTAATTCGATTCTTTCGGAATTTTTAATGTCTTCTTCAAATACTCTTGTGAGCTGTTGCCCGAAATTTCCGTCAAGTATTCCGACGTTGCCCTCATCATTTCTTCTGAGCGACTGAAAATCAAGATTTGCAGAGCCTATGATGCTCCAGCAGTTGTCAAATACGGCAGTCTTTGCATGGAGTATTCTGCCTTTATAGGTGTAAATCTGCACACCGGCTTTTAGCAGTTTTGTGAATGAAGCCCTTCCTGCATAATCCGCAGCCGGTACATCGCTTTTTAGCGGCAAAAGCAGTCTGACCGCGGCTCCTCTTTTAACGGCTGCTGCCAGCGTATCAACCATTCTTCTGCTCGGAGTGAAATATGCTGTAGTGATGCATATGCCCTTTCTCGCATGGTTGATACTGTAGTATAAAAGCTTCCTCAGTTTTCTCCTTCCCCTTGATGAACTTGCAAATATAGGCAGCACAGGCAGGCCATCCGAGTTTAGAGTTAAGAGTTTAGAGTCCTCTTTTAGAGCAGTAGCACAACAGTGCAGTAGATCAGTAGTATGAAAAAACTGTTGCTCCACTGTTCTTCTGCTCTGCTGCTCTATTGTCGACTTCCCGCCCCACAGCAGCCAGCTTTTCTCAAACTCGCTTAACAGCGCTCCTGCTGCCGGGCCCTCAAGCAGTATGCCTGTATCTCTCCACGCCGCTTTATGTTTTTTAAAATAGTAGCCCCTGTATTCATTTGCAATATTCAACCCTCCGGTGAAGGCCTTTTCCCCGTCTATCAATATAAGCTTCTTGTGATCTCGACGGGCATAATGCAGCGGAGCAGTCCACTTGAAGGGATAAGAGGCCCTGACATGTATCCCTGCATGTTTTAATTCTGCCCAGAATCTCCGCGGCGTTACGAAAGAGCCGAAGTGGTCATAGATTATGCATACAGAGACCCCTTCAGCGGCTTTCTTTTTCAGCAGCTCTGCCAGTTCAATGCCTGTTTCATCATTGCGGAATATGTAGAATTCAAGGCAGACGAGCCTTTCTGCTCCTGCAATTGAATCAAATATCGCTTTAAAGAGTTCCCTGCTTTTCCAGAGAAGCTGAACGCTGTTGCCGTTTGTAAAACTGCCGCCGTATAATTTTTCTATTTCGGGTATTTCAAAAGCTGTTTCTGTATCTGTACTGTTCTGCATAATGAAATCATTGCTTAAACAATATTTTATGTCAACCCCGTTAGAAAGGTTGCTTTCTAACGGGGTCAACTCCTTCTCGGTTGTATGTGCTAAAATAAACATCAGCGCACATAAAAATACTGAAGAGGTTCAAAATGTCATTCAGCCCCGGCAAGCACAAGATATTAATCGCAGACGACGACACAAGCATCCAGTTTTTCCTCGGCGAACTTCTTAGGAAAGAAGGGTTTGCGTTTGACCTCGCCGGAACAGGCACAGACGCACTTAGTTGTCTTAGGAATAATACTTACAGTTTAGTGCTTCTTGACGAAAAGATGCCTAACATGAGCGGCATAGAAGTTCTCCGCCATATAAAATCCGAGGGTTATCCTATGCCTGTAATAATGATAACCGCATATGGTTCAAAAGAGCTTGCAATGAGGGCCATCAGAGACGGGGCGTATGATTTTTTCACCAAGCCCGTTGACATAGGGACAGTAAGAACCGTCATCAACAGGGCCATAGAAAAATATGAGCTTCAGAGAGAGCTTGAGGCGCTAAAGGCTGAGAATATTGAAGGCGTACTCAGGGATGAGATTATAGCCGAAAGCGGGGAAATGAAGCAGGCAGTTGAGCTTGCAATAAAAGTTGCTGCGACAGACGTCACAGTGCTGATAACCGGCGAAAGCGGTTCAGGCAAGGAGCTCATTGCCAAGACCATTCATAAGCTTAGCGATAGAAAAGACAGCCCTTTTGTAAGCGTAAATTGCGCGGCAATCCCAGAGACACTGCTTGAGTCCGAACTGTTCGGCTATGAAAAAGGCGCTTTTACGGGCGCAGCAAAGCAGCATGCCGGCAAATTTGAAAGGGCGTCTAAAGGCAGCATCTTCCTTGATGAGATTGGCGACATTTCACCGGGGCTTCAGGCAAAACTACTGAGGGTTCTGCAGAATAAAGAGATAGAGAGGCTCGGAGGCACAAGGGTTATAAAAGTTGATATGAGATTAATATCTGCAACGAATAAGAATCTTGAAATTGCCGTCAAAGAAGGCAGTTTTCGCGAAGACCTTCTTTACAGGGTAAAGGTTTTTGAGATTAAGGTGCCGCCGCTCAGAGAAAGGATAAAGGACATCCCTCTTCTGGCGGATTACTTTGTGAAAAAATACAGCAGGACCATGGGCAGTAATATTAAGGGCATCTCTGCGTCTGCCGTAAAGTTTCTTATAAGCTATAGCTGGCCCGGAAATGTCAGGGAGATGGAAAACCTCATCCAGCGCGCGATAATCCTTGAAGACACTGATATGGTCAAAGAAGAGGCGGTAAAAGGGCTTATATCCAATAATTTTTCTCAGCCGGGAAACGGCGCTTCAGGAGCAAAAGACAGAATAGAGGCAGTTAAGTCGGAGGAAGAGAGAAAACTGATAATAGCTGCGCTTACAGAAGCAAGATGGAAAAGAATGGAGGCGGCGGCCATGCTCGGCATCAGCAGAAAAAGCCTTTTCAATAAGATGAAAAAATACGGCTTGATGAAATAAAAGCATCAAAAATTTTTCTAAGTCTCAAATAACCCGTTCAGGACTTTTGTCCGCTCTTCTATATGCCTTGTGATGTTATCCTGGTCCGCCTTCAGCCTGTGCAGCTCATCGGCAATGTTCAGGGCTGCCAGAATGGACGCCTTAAGCGGAACGACGTTAGGCGCATTGCTGTAAACCTCTTTTATCTTTGCATCCACAAAGGCTGCGATTTTTTGTATATGCTCTTCAGGGGCATCGCCCTTCACTGTATATTTCTGGCCGAGGATATAAACGTCCACGCTGTTCATGCTACACGGCCTCTAATGTGTCAAGTTCGTTCAAAAGTCCTTCAACCTGAGTCTTTATGGTGTTTTTTTCAGCCTGTAGTTTTTCTATCTCATGGTCTTTTCCTGAGAGCTTGGCCTCAAGCTCTTTTATCCTGAGTTCAAGAGTTGTTTTTTCTTCTTTCAACGTCTTTACCTTTTCTATTGCGCCTGTTATTTTGTCCTCAAGATTCTTCAGCCTGTCCAATGGCGTAACCTCCTTTTTATTGCTGATTGCCTTTCCGCTGCTTTTTTTTACCAGCGGAGCATCATCAAACAGAGTCCTGTTTTGTTTCATGATGTTTAAGATACCAAGATGCTATGGCGTATTGCAAGTATCATCAAAGAATTTCAGGAACGCTTTTTCCGCCGGTATATTTATAATACTCAAAATAAGTTGTAATAACGCGCTTGGTATAGTTTTTGGTCTCCTCGTAAGGAATGTCCTCAATAAATTCGTCAGGCGATTTATAGCCGCTCTGAGCTGCCCGGAGCCATTTCCTCACAATGTCTTCTCCCGCATTATAAGCCGCGACGGCATGCGGCAAGGAGCCGAACTCTTTTAAAAGAGATGTCATGTAATATGAACCGAGATTTATGTTCGCCCTTACGTCAAGGATATGTTCATGAGACGTTATGTTCAAATTTACCTTTTTATCTATGGCATGCGCTGTCTGAGGCATAAGCTGCATGAGTCCGAGAGCGCCTGCCCTTGAGCGCGCCTGCGCGTCAAAACGGCTTTCCTCTCTCATAATGGAAAGAATAATAAACGGGTCAATGCCGTATTTGCCGGACGCATCTCTTACAATATGCCAGTGGGCAAGCGGATACAAAATACTGCGCACTGCCTTTCCGGGCGGCAGCTGTGAAAGGAGAGTTAATGCCAGCCGGTATTCCCCGCATTCCTGCAATTTGAGAGAAACCGATATGAGTTCATCAGGGCTCATTGTTTTTTTTGCTATAGCGGACAGTTCTGCCGCAGCATCTTTTGCCATGCCGGCTTCAAGAAGTATTTCAATCCTCTCAGACTTGAAAGGCTTGTATTCAGAGGGGTCCGTGATTATATTAGTGTCAGTGTCAGTTTTTTGTGCCGGTTTTTCCTTGCTTACACTGTCACTGTTCACTGACGCTTTTTCCCCTGATGCCTTTTCGTTCCCTCCGTTGTTTTTTATCTGTGCAAGGATGCCGTAAAAATCCTGTGTTTTAGCGGCAAGCTGTTTATAGAGATGGCCTGCATTTCCGCCTGTCCTTTCAAGGGACCGGGCCTTCCAGTAGAGGTATTTTGTGCTGTCATAGCTGTCGTAAAGCTCGGTTAATGCATCAAGGGCATTCTGATAGGCGCCGGCGCGATAATAAGTCCATGCGATGCCCCATTGAGCATTTTCAGCCTCAACAGGATACTTTTCCTTTATGGTTTTGTATAAATTCAGGGCTTCATTAATTTCACCGCTTCTTCTTTTGCTCAATGCCTCCAATATCAAAAGCGAGCCGGTCCTTTTATCGTCCATCAAAGACAATTTTTTAATGACAGCCTCAAATGCTGTTTTGTCTCCGGCCCTGTAAAGAGCCTTTGCTCTGAGATAATGATCCCCTGCTTTCTCGTATGCGTCTGCCGACTCCTTATAGCGCTTCTGCCTGAACAACACATGTCCAAGCTTTTTAATGATTTCAATGCTTCGCTGCCCGTCATCCTTTGCCAGCGCATCCCTCAATGCGGATTCCGCTTTTTTGAATTCCAGAGCATTTGAGAGGTTGGCTGCCTTTTCAAGAATATCCTGCAGTGAAATGTCAGACGCAGACAGCTCATTAAGAGAGACTTTTGACAGCATTCCATCGCTGTTCAGGTAGATATTTTTAAAGAGTGCCTTGGCCTTTTCTGTTTCTCCCCTATCTTTGAGATGCTGAGCAAACATGATTTTTATGCCGTGGTCTTCAGGATAATCCCTGATATAAGACTCAAGAACTGCAGGATTATGAGACATTTCGCCTGAGGCAATAAGATTTTTGATTTTCAGCCCGCGCGCCCTTTTGCGCAGCGGGGACAGCGGATAATCTTTCAAAAGCTCTTTCAGGCTTAAATCAGACTCGCTTATATTCCCTGATTCGCTGTGCGCCCTTGACAGATAAAAAAGTATGTAATCCCTGACAACAGGAAGCCTTTTGTAAGCCTCGGACATATTTGCTATTGACTCGGCATACTTGCCTGTGTCAAAGGCTCTTTTGCCCTTTATGAAAAAAAGTTTTCCGTCAGCATCCTCGCCCGAGGCAGTGCTGAAAATAACGAGGAATATAAGTAAAAATAAAAAACTTTTCTTTGCAATCCTCATGCTAATATCATAACTAAATACCGGCTTTTTCAGCAATAAAAGAAGGGAACGGCAATAGAATATTTTAAGAGCCGTGTGGTATATTTTAGTATGATTAAAGACCTCAGGCTTCACGGGAAGCTCGGACCTGTTGAATTTTTTGCGTTTGTCGGCGGTGCGAGTGTTGAGAGCACATACTTTTACGAAGAAACAGCCGCGCATATAAGATTCTTTTCAAAGGGCAACGAATTCACCATCTCTAACGAAGGCGTGCACTACAAAGGCACAGGAGGAAGCTTCTGCGAATATATGTTCGGCGTTGAAAAAGCGCTTAAGGACATGATAAAAGGGGAAGTTTCAAACAGGCTGATTATGTTCGGAGCTTTTCTTGATGACAGTGAAAAGATTGTATTCACAAATGACACGGAAGGCAGTGAATCATTTTACAGGCTTTTTCTGCAGGGCAATGCCGTGAAGAACTATTATTTTTTTATATCTTCTGACCACAGGACAGAGAATAAAAAGCGGCAGGAGCAGATATTGAGGTCTGCGGGCAAGTTTTTGAAAAGGACTGAATTTGTCGGCAGCGATAAGGATACGGAACTGATGAATGATTTCATAAATGAGCTGGGGGAGCAGAAGTCAACCCTATTCATGTTTAAGATAATCCACAAGGAAAATGAAGAATTCTACAAGGCCTTTGAAAATTTCTACTCCAGCGAAAGGGCGCTGACGCCGCAGGAGGAACTTTATCTTGAAGATATAGTTTCAAGATACGGGATAGACAGCTACCAGCAGGAGAGAATGAAGATAGATGTAATGTACAAGCATTCTGAAAACAGGTGCGTTGTTGATGAATACAGGGACATTCTCCTTAGCAGTATCTCCAAAGAAAGCCTTGAACAGGCAGAGATTGCAAGGCTGGGAAGGCTGAGGACTCTCAGCATAAGGAATAATATACCGAGCGTGCTCTTTGATACGCTTGATGAACTCCTGCTCGGGGGCAAAAAGCTCCATGACATGAAAGAGCCGGATTATCTGAAGGAAGCAAGGTCCATACTTGAAACCCTGTTCTTTAAGGACCCCTCGCTCAAAAAGCACTTAATAAATGAAGACATAGTGAGGCTGATAAAGGCAAAGCATAAGGCATATTCCCAGAGCGACATGGGCTTTGAGCAGGTGCTTCTTGATGTAGGCAGGGCCTGCGACGAGATTGCGCGCGAGACAAACGATTTCAGCATCTTTGAAGAATTCAGCTCCATACTTACATACTTTGACAGGTACGATAATGTTCATGCCCTGCTCAGCCAGACAGCCTTTATGGAAAATATGGATTTTGCGGAGGACTCTCTCAGGAGCCTCATCGGCAATAAGAATGAATTTGATAAGATTGACAAGGAGCTTTTTGATGAGGTGGTGCTTAAAGAACTGCTTTGCAATAAGTATATAACAGCGTACGGCAGGCGCAAGATTAATGCGATACTCAAGGGCATTGTGAAGATTTCCGACGGAGATGCGTCGCTGAGGGACGTTGTTGCCGAACTCAGGATGATCAGGGACGAAGAAAGGCTTTATCATCAGGTGCATTCAGCGCTCAAAGAGAGGATGCGGAGCTTTTATCCCAGGCTCAATACCAAGGAAGGCAGGGCTGAGATACGGGAGGATATAGAAAGAGAGCTTGCCGAAGAGGGTTTTGCAAGGAAAGTGCCGCATAAGTTATTTGAAAAGACCTTGCTGGACCTCAGAAAAGAATCATTCTATCTGAATCATCTCCTGCCTATAATCATAGAAAAAAAGGATATAAGCCTCAGGGAAGATTTTTTCAAAAACAGCGGCCTTGACAGGTTTTATATTGAGACCATAGAAAAAGAATACTTTGAAGATAAAGGCCTTGATGCCGCTTTGCTTGAGCAGATAAGAGAAGGAAGAGAACTCTTGGGGGTTGAAAACTGAAGGAGAAAGGAATGGGAAGCTGATGATGAAACTGAATAAGGATATCCTGACTCTGATTGGCAATACGCCTCTGGTGAAGGTTAACCGCTTATGCCGTGAAGAGGACGCAGAGGTCTGGGCAAAACTTGAGGGCTGCAACATAGGCGGCTCTGTGAAAGACAGGATTGCTCTTTCAATGATAGAAACAGCGGAGAAGAGCGGGATACTTAAGCCGGGAGGCACAATCATAGAGCCTACGAGCGGCAATACCGGAATCGGGCTTGCAATGATAGCGGCAGTTAAGGGATATAAATTAGTCCTCACAATGTCTGAGTCAATGTCAATGGAAAGAAGGCATCTGCTTCAGGCTTACGGCGCAGAGCTCGTTTTGACTGAAGGCAAAAAAGGGATGATGGGAGCAGTGGAAAAGGCAGAGGAGATTTATAAAGCTAATCCGGGTTATTTCATGCCGCAGCAGTTTGAAAACCCCGCAAACCCCGAGATACACAGAAAGACAACTGCAGTTGAGATAATGGACGCGCTCGGCGCTGTGCCTGACGGTTTTGTGGCAGGCGTCGGCACAGGCGGAACCATAACAGGGGTTGGCGAAGTATTAAGGAGTAAAAAGCCCGACATATGGATAACAGCAGTGGAGCCCGCTGCCTCGCCTATTCTTTCTGGCGGAAATCCAGGGCCGCATAAGATTGCGGGAATCGGGGCAGGCTTTTTCCCCGGAGTGCTGAATACAAAGATATATAACGAAGTCATTCCCGTAACAGACACGGATGCAGTTGAAACGGCTAAACAATTATCCCTGAATGAAGGGCTTCTTTGCGGAATATCATCCGGGGCAGCGATGTGGGCTGCATTAAGAGTTGCCCAAAAATTAGGGAAAGGGAAAAGGGTTGTTGTGATATTGCCTGACAGGGGAGAGCGTTATCTCAGCACAGGCCTTTTTGCATCGGAGACGCCGTAAGGCAAAAATATTTATGGCTGAAACAAACAGAGCGCTAAATGAAGAGCTTCTTGAGATATTTTACCTTGTCGTGACTGATTTCAGGCTCGGGCTTATTGATGAGGCGGCATTTACGGAAAAGCTATTCGGAATCGCCGAAAGATACGAGAGGAATACGGGAAGAACTTCCAGCGAAAGGCAGAAAGATTTGTTTTAACTACTCGCCGTAGGTTATAGTGCATTTTATCGCATCAAAGGCAAGGAGTATTCTTTTTTCTTTCTCTGCGCGTTCGGGAGGAAGTTTTTTAAATTCAATACTGCCGATGAGTTCAGTCAGTTCATTTCTTGAAGGGATGGATTCCATGCCTTCTCTAAGGACCTTGCCTGTTAATGTATCAAGGATTATTGCATCCACCGCGTCTGTTACAACAGCAAAAGGTATCTGATAAGGCTCAAGCACGCGGCCGCATGCCACTGCCTGCCTTTCCCGTGAAACCAGTGCGCCGACAGAGCATTTAATTAAGACAAATTTTTTGCCGGCAATGCTTATGACAATATCAGCTTTTGATTTGCACCTTTCATTTCCTGTTAAGACTTCAAATTCCCTGTCTTTTTCTATCTCGCTTTCAGAATAGCCTTTTTTCTCAATGAGAAATTTTTCAATGTCTTGCCTAACCAAATACAATTCATTTTCAGCGGCATCAATCTCTTTCTTAATCAATGCCTCCATGGCTTCTTCTTTGTTTTCAAACCCATCCGGCAGTTTATATTTCATTTCCTGACAGCCTGCATTGCCTTTTCAAACAATCCATCCATTCTCTTTGTGCTCTCGGCAATCTCCTTAAGAATAGATGATAATTCGTTATCACCTGAGGCTGATGCCTTCTCTGCCCACTCAAGATAGGTTTTTGCATGTTCTTCATTGTGCTCTGCCCAGTGTTCAAGAAGATGCCTAAGTTTTTCCGACTCTTTCATCCTGGCCCTTTCTTGTATAAATAATATTCTGCCTTGATAAAGGCAGTTCAAGCCCGTTTTCTTCAAGCAATACCTTGTTCAGGAGTATCTCTTCTGCAAAACCATCTGCGGCAATCCTGCCTTCTTTTATTACCATGCACCTTTCACAGACCTCAAGTATAAGGTCCAGGTCATGCGAGGCAATGATCTTTGTGTGCTTAAACCCCTTAAGAAGATTAATCAACTGCCTCCGCGATTTCGGGTCAAGGTTTGACGCAGGCTCATCCATCGCAAGGATATCAGGCTGCATCGCAATAACGGATGCTATGGCAACAGCGCTCTTCTGCCCGCTTGAAAGATGGTGCGGCGGCTTTTCCTTCAACGGCAGGCACCCTACAACCCTTAATGCCTCGTCAACCCGCTCCCTGATTTTTTCCTCCGATAATCCGAGATTAATCGGGCCGAATGCGACATCGTCAAAAACAGTCGGCATGAAAAGCTGGTCGTCAGGGTTCTGGAAAATGAGGCCGATTTTTTTTCTTACATCCCTGCTTGTTTTTTTATTGAGTTCAAGGTCCCCAATAACGACCGTTCCTTTTGATGGAAGGAGATAGCCGTTCATATGCATAAGAAGCGTGGATTTTCCGGCGCCGTTTGCTCCGACAATTCCGACAGACTCTCCGTGAGTTATTCTGAACGAAATACCGTCAAGGGCCGGCGTGTTGTCAGGATAACTGAAACAAACATCTCTGAATTCCACTATGTGATGACTCATAAAATTCCTTCCTCAATATTTAATGATACCGCCCAAAAAACCGGCTATATCATATGCCCTGAAAAGATAAACCATGAGAAGCACTGCGGCAAGGAAGGCCGCGTCAGCAACGCCCAACCTGCTCTTCTTCATTGTTTTCATCTTTCCATCAAAGCCGCGGGAGAGCATGGCGTTGTATATTCGGCTGGCCCGTTCTATCGTTCTGATAAACAGCACTCCGATAAGGCCGGCAAAAACTTTCACGCCTGTTCCGCGGCTGCCGAAGGATTTTAAATCTTTTGCCCGTACTATCCGCATAGCCTCCTCCATGAGCACAAAAATATAACGGTATAAAAATAGCAGTTGGGACGTGAAAAGCGATGGGACGCCAAGCCTCCGAAGCGCATTGCAGACTCCGGGGAAAGACGTTGTTGCAATCAGAAGGAGTGCGGCGCTTATTGTAAGCGCAAATTTTATAAGGATTGAAAGAAAAGAAAGCCAGCCTGCCGAAATATAGACAGTGTCCGAAAGGGCAACGGCCCTGTTGTCAAAGACAGGATTAAAGACGCCGATAAAAACCGCAAACGGAGAAACGACAAGCATCTTTTTCACTATGAGCATAACGGGAGTGTCGCTAAGGGTCATAAGCAAAACAGGGAAAAGCAAAAATGGAATCAGAGGAATAACCTGATATTTTCCATAGGAGATGACCGTAATAACAAAAATCATGGTGGCAATCACTTTGCTGCGGGGATCAAGCCTGTGAATAACCGTGTCTCCGTACGAAAGCCTGTCAAGATACCCGATGTTAAAATATTCTTTATCAAATGTCATAAATTATCCGGCTGTTTCCTTAACAATAAATTCTTTTAAAACTACGATAACGGAATAAGAGGAGGAAGGTCAACACTTATCCTCTCCCTCTGATAGCATTAAGGTGTCCCCGGCTTGCTGCCGCGTATGGTCCTGATGCCGATAGCTATGAGAATAATAAGGCCGAGAGCAATAAGCGCGCCGGTAATGCCAGACAGGGATGTCCCTGTATCAACTTCCGGCCACGGTGATGACGTTTCTTTTTCTTTAGACCCGCCTTCTGATTTTTTGAACTTATAATCAGGCAAAAAAGCGGTTTTTTCCTGAAGCCGTTTCAGCGTTGCGGCAATCCCGTGTTCTTGTTCGGGAAGCTCTGTTTTCCCGTAAACTCTTTCAATGGACCATTCAAGCCCGTCAGGATAGGTTGAGGCAAACCACGAAAGGGCGCTGCCGGTTATTGCGGCAAGTATCACAAACGCAATGAGGACATTTTTCAGGGATATGCCTGCTGCAAGCGGCCTGGACGAGGAAGCACTTTCAAATAACTCCGGCCTCAATGCGCGCACATAACCGATAACACCGGCAGTGATAATTCCTTCTACAATGCCGATGCCGAGATGGATTGGCTGCATCAAGAGCAGGAATGCATTAAAAGGAAGTTCGCTTTTTCCGGAAAGCAAAGTCTGGACTACTACCGAGAATGAGCCCATCTGAAGCCCTGTTACAGCGCTCAGGAGCGCTGCAAAGAGAAGCAGCCCGCTGCTCCTATTAGTTCTCGTCAATGGCTTGTAGATAAGAGGATAGGCGATGAAGCAGGGATAGGCGCCGAGGTTCCAGATATTGCAGCCGAGCGCGAGAAGCCCTCCGTCAGCGAAAAAAAACGCCTGAACAGTAAGGACCGATGCCATAACAAGAAATGCGGCGTAGGGGCCAAGGACAATGGCGAGTATCATTCCGCCCCCAAGATGCCCGCTTGAGCCTGTTGCAGGAATCGTGAAGTTTATCATCTGCGCTGCAAAGATAAAAGCGCCGAGGACGCCCATCAGAGGTATCAACTTCTCGTCCATATTTTCTTTGAGTTTCTTTGAGCAGTATGCGATGGCCCCTAATGTTCCCGCCCCAAAAGCTGCCCCAACTGCCGGTGAAAGTAATGCATCTGCCATGTGCATAGTTGTCCCCTAAAAGTAATGCGATAAAGATTTATCTTAAATGTTTCCCTGTTGCAGACATTGTCCAATATTATAGTATTAGCACGTCCTTTTGTAAATTTCGCATTGGCGGTGTAACTTCGCATTATCTTACGGAATTGAGCGTAGGGCCTGATATTGCCTACATCCGTTGCTGTCTGTGTTAAAATATAAAATTCACTAAGTATTTCTGAGAGTGATATGCCAAAAAATATACGGAACTTTTCCATCATAGCTCACATAGACCACGGGAAGTCTACTCTTGCAGACAGGCTTCTTGAATCTACAGGCGCGCTCAGCGCAAGAGAGATGCAGGCGCAGGTTCTTGATTCAATGGACCTTGAGCGCGAACGGGGCATTACGATAAAAGCGCATTCAGTGCGTCTTCTGTATAAGGCTGATGACGGAAAGGAATACATCCTCAACCTGATAGACACGCCCGGGCATGTTGATTTTTCATACGAGGTGTCAAGAAGCCTGGCCTCGTGCGAGGGCGCGCTTCTTGTTGTTGACGCATCGCAGGGAGTTGAGGCGCAGACCCTTGCCAACGCATACCTTGCAGTGGAACATAACCTTGAGATGATTCCCGTCATAAATAAAATAGACCTGCCTGCTGCAGAGCCTGAAAAAACAAAGGAGCAGATAGAGGATGCAATAGGGATTGACTGCACTGAAGCAATACTTGCAAGCGCGAAGGAAGGCATAGGCACAAAAGAGATTCTTGAAGCGATAGTGAAAAAAATCCCGCCTCCAACAGGGGAAGACGATAAGCCGCTCAAGGCGTTAATCTTTGATTCATGGTTTGACAATTATCAGGGAGTAATAGTGCTCGTAAGGGTTTTTGACGGGACGGTAAGAGCAGGCAAAAAAATAAAACTTATGGCCACAGGGAATGAATTTGAAGTGGCGCAGGTTGGGGTTTTCACGCCCAAGATGCAGCCCTCAGAAGAGCTTTCCTCAGGCGAGGTAGGCTATGTAATTGCAGGGATAAAGAACGTAACAGACTCCAGGATCGGAGACACGATGACTGATGTGGATATTCCGGCACAGGAGCCGTGTCCCGGATACAAGGACATAAAACCGATGGTCTTTTGCGGGCTTTATCCGACGATACCGCATGAATACGACAACCTGAGGGATGCGCTTAATAAACTGAGATTAAATGATTCGTCTTTTAATTTCGAGCCTGAGACTTCGCTTGCGCTGGGCTTTGGGTTCAGGTGCGGTTTCCTCGGGCTTCTTCACATGGAAATAATAAAAGAAAGGCTTGAGCGTGAGTTTAATCTTTCACTTTTAAGCACGGCTCCGACAGTTGTTTACAGGGTGACAAAAACGAGCGGAGAGGTCATCCATATTGAAAATCCCGCTTTACTGCCCGACAAATACGAGATAATAGAAGAGCCTTTTGTTCTTGTGACCATATTCGTGCCAAAGGATTTCATAGGCCCCATTCTGGACCTTTGTCAGGAAAAAAGGGGGACACAGAAGAATTTCATATTCATAGGGAAAGACAAGATTAAGGTTGAGTATGAACTGCCTCTGAATGAGATTTTATGGGATTTTTACGACAGGTTAAAATCCATATCAAAAGGGTATGCGTCAATGGATTATGAGTTCATCGGCTTCAGGGAATCAGACCTTGTTAAGCTCAACATCCTCATCAACACAGAGATTGTTGACGCCCTTTCCCTGATAGTGCATAAGGAAAAGTCATATTACAAAGGCAGGGAGCTGAGTGAAAAGCTGAGGGGGATTATACCGAGGCAGATGTATGAGGTCGTGATTCAGGCAGCAATAGGAAGCAAGATTATAGCGCGTGAGAGCGTGAGGGCCTTGAGAAAAGATGTTCTTGCAAAATGCTACGGCGGCGATATAAGCCGTAAGAGAAAGCTCCTTGAGAAGCAGAAAGAGGGGAAAAAGAGGATGAAGCAGATTGGAAGGATAGAACTTCCTCAGGAGGCTTTTCTGGCGGTGTTAAAGGTGAAGTAGATTTGCGCCTGAAATCAGCGGCGGGCTAACGTGCGTCTGCCTGAGTGTTTTATTGGGCGTGAATGTCTTTGATACAACCACTTTTTAAATGACCCTTGAGACTCGCCAGATGGTTTGCCAGCCAACAACCCTTCAATGCCTATGTCTTCGTCAATATCCTCCCAATGAATACCATGACCACGGCCAATCAATCTCCAGTTATTTCGTTCCTCCGCAGTAGCATTTAGCAAACGAGGAAACCATTCAAGAGGAACAGAGATTGTTCTTCCATCACTTAAGTCAACATTTAGGGCATCTTTTGTTACTTTTACGTTTTCTGCTTTTGGCACTTCTATTTCAACTACCGAAGTATTCATTCCACGCCTCCAATAATTTTAAATGATTCTCGTTAATAAGTTTGTGGAGCCTGCTGATTTCTATTCTACTAAATCCTCCGCTACTTTGCAGCCTGATAGGGTCAAGCCAAAATTTGGCAATTTTATCATCACGCTCAACATGGATATGCTGCGGTTCGTCCTTATCACTTGCATAAAAGAAAAACCGATATGTCCCTACCCTTAAAATTGTTGGCATTTATTCTGATTATATCATATATTCATTTACCTAAGACATAGACCAGCTCGGGTTTGTTGTGTCAAAAAATGCGGGAAGTGTCCATATATTTCTATTATTTCTATGATAGTAGTTTCTTTTTTATTTGTTCTTCATCCATGTGGGAATCTTAAATGTCTTGTCTGGAATGTGAGTGGGTAAATCAAATGCTTCCTTCTTCATCTTCTGCACAAAATTCCTGGTATCATTTTTTTCTCTGAACCATACACGAATCACATCATGATGACTAGTCTGGATTAACTGTTGCGCATGATCTGGTATTGCATAGGTGTCGTCCCACACACACATGCCAAGCATCTGCTGATAGGTGAAAAGGGAAATGGCGCGATTGATTTCCGATCGACTGAAGCGTAATGCAAATGTGCCAGAATCAGGAAGTCGAAGTGGTGCGAACCACTCGGCCGTAACTTGGTCAATAACACTTTTGCGCTCAGGTGGCATCCATGTTCCACCTTGGCGAAATAGCGTTATATGCTTCCAAGGCGAAACGAAACGTAAGAGGCAGGAAACCATATAGATTAATCTTGGCACGCCGCTCGGCTGAAGCCAAAAGCGTGAATCACTTCTTGTGCCAGGAAATGAAATGTATCCCCATTCCTTATCAAAGGTCAGGTTGCGGCCTGATAGCCAATGAACGAAAGCGGACTCTGAAATTGGAGTCATACTGCTGCCTTGAAAACGGGTATTTATTTGGTTCATGAAACGAATATATCACAACTGTGTATAAAGGGAAAGAGAAAAATCATTAAAATCCATATCTGAGAAATTAATATTGAGGAATACCATTCGCATTCGTTGTGTTATTCTAAATCCATGCCTGAAGCCTTATACATCCACATCCCTTTCTGCATAAAAAAATGCCTTTACTGCGATTTTCTGTCCGTGACTTATAACGAAGCGCTGGCAAAGGCATATACAGACGCTCTGTGCAAAGAGCTGGTTCTTAAAAAAGATTTTGCAGGAGAGTTAAAGACAATATATATCGGCGGGGGGACGCCGACGATTCTCCCTGATGAATGCTTCAGACAGCTTTTTACATGCCTGCAAAACAATTATTCCTTATCGCCTTCTCCTGAGATAACTGTTGAGGCAAATCCCGGCACTGTTGATGAATCCAAGATAAAAACACTCCTCTCACTTGGAGTGAATAGAATAAGCATCGGAGTCCAGTCATTCAATGATGATGAATTAAAGACACTTGGGAGAATCCACACATCTGATGAAGCAATGAAGGCGACAGAGGCAATAAAAGACTCGGGCATAAAAAATTTCTCAATAGACCTGATATACGGTATTCCGGGACAGACTCTTGATTCATGGAAACATACGCTCTCAAAGGCTTTTACCCTTTCGCCAGCCCATATCTCCTCGTACGAACTCACGCCTGAAAAAAATACGCCGTTATACGGGCTGATAGAATCCGGCAAAATCAGTATGCCTGATGAAGAACCGGTTTTATCAATGTATGGCTATGCAATAGATTATCTTTCATCCAGAGGCTATGAGCATTATGAAATATCAAACTTTGCCCTGCCTCACTTCAAATGTCTCCACAATCTTAATTACTGGGACAGGGGGGAATATATAGCTGCTGGAGCAGGAGCGCATTCATTTATCAGAGGTTTCCGCTCAAAGAACACTGATGATATCAGGAGATACATCAAAGACCTGAATAAAGGAATAATCCCTGAGCCAGAATCAACAGAGATCAAATGTGAGGACGCAACCAAGGAGTTTATATTCCTCGGTTTAAGAAAGACAGAAGGGATAAGCATCGCAAAAGCAAAAGAGCTTGGACTGGACATGCCTGGTGTTTGCAGCGAATTGATTGAAGACGGGCATCTTGAGATACAAGGCGATTATGTGAGGCTTACGAGAAAGGGTTTGGTGGTGTCAAATTCAGTTATAGTAAGGCTGTTTGAAGGATTAGGGCTTGACTGAGAATAGCTTACTGTTGACCAATGCCTCTTCGCTTTTTGCAGATAATTTTTGACAAATCTATAGCTCGTTACAGGCAATTCCAAAACTCGCCTCTCGGCTCAAACAGTTGAAATTGCTTATCTTCCACTTCGCCGAGATTTGTTGCCAAAAATTCTCTGATGCCGCTCAAAGGCATCCGGCAACAGCTTGATTTTAGCTACTGGATTTATAATTATGTTTGTTATAAAATAACTTCT
>QZJQ01000061.1 GCA_003599795.1 Nitrospiraceae bacterium | reverse complement strand
TGGTTTGCTTTCCTTTGCCACTTGTGAGCGAACTAAATACAAACAGGCCGGGAGAGAAGGAGAGAAGGTAGGGAAGATCTCCCTTCTTAAAGATATCAACATTGAGAAACCTCATACCGGACACGTAAAGATTCTCGATGATTTAAAGGTTGAGCCGGATGTGACCACCTTTGATGCGCTTTATAAGCAGTGGCAGGAAGTGTTTAATGTTCAATTGCTGAATAAGAAGTTTTATCAGGAGCTTGCCAACTGGTATTTCTGGGCGCTGAGAAATGTGGAATTCCCGGAGGACGCCGAGAAGAACAAGGATGTCCGCAATGCAATAAGCGTTATACGCATGATCACCCGGCTAATCTTCATTTGGTTTGTCAAGGAGAAAGGGCTGATTCATGACGATCTCTTTAATCAGGTAAAGCTCAAAAGCCTCCTCAACTTCAGCGACAAAAACCAGAGCACATACTATAAGGCAATTCTGCAAAACCTCTTCTTTGCCACTCTCAATACAGAGATGAACAAGGACAAGCCCGGAAGCCGGAAGTTCAGAGGGAAAAGACAGGAAGGCAGAGACCAGCACTATATGATTCATAATGTCTTCAGGTATGAAGACTATTTTACAAGCCCGCAAGACACCCTGAAAAATTATTTTGAGAATATACCATTCCTCAACGGCGGTCTGTTTGAATGCCTTGATAAAGAAATTGTAGGGGCGACCGGGTCGGTCGCCCAATCCGGGCGAGGCACCGCCTCGCCCCTACAAAAACAAAAAATCCGCATTGACGGATTTTCCGATAGAAAGGACAATCCCCTGAAAGTCCCTGATTATCTTTTCTTCTCTTCGGAACAAGCCGTAGACCTTAATGAGATATACGGTACGAAGAACAAGACCTATAAGGTCAGAGGTCTGATAGACATTCTTGACAGTTACAAGTTCACCGTTGACGAAAACACGCCGATTGAAGAAGAAATCGCGCTTGATCCTGAATTGTTGGGCAAGGTCTTTGAGAACCTTCTGGCAAGCTATAATCCTGAAACTCAGACAACAGCCAGAAAGCAGACCGGGTCTTTTTATACACCGAGAGAGATCGTCAATTACATGGTTGATGAATCCATTATCGCGTATCTGTCATCTAAGTTACCCTCTCCCCCTGCGGGAGAGGGCAAGGGTGAGGGGGACAACGAATCCCGCCTCCGCCACCTCGTTGCATACAATGACGATCCACACAAATTCACTCCAACTGAGGTTGATGTTCTGATCGCAGCAATTAATGCACTAAAAGCTCTCGACCCTGCCTGCGGCTCAGGCGCCTTCCCGATGGGCATGCTCCATAAGCTGGTTTATATCCTTGGAAAGCTCGATCCTGACAATTCAAAATGGCGCGAGCTACAGAAACAAAAGGCGATTAAGGAAACAGAAGAAGCCTACAAAATCGGCGACAAGGAAGAGCGTGAAAAACGGCTTTTAGATATCAGCGAAGTTTTTGAAAACAATGCGTCTGATTATGGAAGGAAGCTTTATCTTATTGAGAATTGTATCTTCGGCGTTGACATTCAACCGATTGCGGTACAGATTGCAAAGCTGAGGTTCTTCGTGTCGCTGATAGTTGACCAGCGGATTGATCCCAAAAAGGAAAATCTCGGCGTGCGGCCTTTGCCGAATCTTGAGACGAAGTTTGTGGCAGCTAATACGCTGATTGGGATTGAGAAGCCGGAGCAGTTATTGCTGCGGAATCCTGAAATAGACAGGAAAGAAAAAGAACTGAAAGAAGTCCGTGAGCGTCACTTCACAGCCCGGACACCACAGACAAAAGAGAAATACAGGAAGGCTGATGAAAGATTGAGGGCAGAGATTTCAGAACTGCTGGAGAACGACGGCTTCCCGAGGGAAACAACGGAGAAGCTGTCAAAGTGGAATCCTTACGATCAGAATTCCTCGGCGGATTTTTTTGATTCGGAGTGGATGTTCGGGGTGACGGATGGATTTGATGTGGTGATTGGTAATCCGCCATACGTTAGTGCCAATAATATGTCAATCCATGAAAGAAGCTATTTCAATAAAGTATCTTACTACAAAACATTAAAAGGGAAGTGGGATTTATATGTTGCTTTCACTGAAAAATCATTAAAGATATTATCTTCGAATGGAGCTTTTACTTTTATTATTCCGTTTGGTTTTCTTAATCAACCATTTGCAGAAGAGATTAGAAAATTTGTATTAAATGAATATTCACTGCAAAGTATTGTTGATTTGCACAATAACAAGATTTTCGAAAGTGCCACTGTCCCCTCGTGCATCCCGTTAATACAAAAGAAGCAAAGTTTGAATCATCAGGTAAATATCCTTGAATTCAAAGAAGGTGACTTTCTGATTAAATATAAAATTGATATTTTGAAATATCACAGTACTAATCAGCACATGTTTCGAACTGAAGACCTCAATCAGAAAGCAGACTTGCTCCAAAAGATTAAGGAAGGAGGTGACCCATTAGAAAGTGAGTTCTATGTTTCAACGGGCGCGGAAATTCATGGAAAGGAATCAAGGGCAAAAGATGGAACTACAATTTCAGGCACAAGCAAATTTGATGTGTTGCATAAAGTTTTTTCTAAGGGTTTGAAACCCTATATTGAAGGTTCTGACATTCCAAAATCCAAGGGTGGTAGATATTCTTACCCCGAAATTGAAACATGGCTCGATTATAGTAAACCGGAAGATATGCGCTCTCCTAAATTCAAAGAATTATTCGATAGTGAGAAGTTGATAGTCAGAGGGAGCTCTGGTCTTCTGCGAATTTTAGCGATTTACGATGACCGCAAAATTTATACTTCTCATAAATGTACTCTTATCATTCATAGGTCAGGTTTATCAAAGACACACAGTCAATACCAAATAAATATTACATTGGATTTGAAATATTTGCTTGCAGTACTTAATAGCAGAGTAATTGATTTTTATTATGAATCTGTTTATGGCGGATTTATTGACGTGTATCCCAATAATCTGAAAGAACTTCCCATTAGAAAAGCATCATCAAAAACACAGTGCCTAATAAAAAACCTTGTCGACCAAATCCTCACCGCCAAAAAGAAAGACCCCAATGCCGACACCTCCGCCCTCGAAAAACAGATCGACGAAATGGTCTATGCCCTCTACGGCCTCACGCCGGAAGAGATTGCGATTGTGGAGGGGAAGGGATGAAAAAACAAAAGAGGATGTAAATAGGCAATAACCGAAAAGGGGGACAATATGGAAACAAATATCGCTATTTTCAGAGGTAAGAAAATCAGGAAGATCATTCACAACAACGAGTGGTGGTTCTCTATCGTCGATGTATGTGCTGTGCTTACAGAAAGCTCCGATGCTGGAGCATACTGGAGGAAGTTGAAACAAAGACTGAAAGAGGAAGGGAGTGAAGTCGTGACATTTTGTCACGGGTTGAAGTTGACTGCTCCCGATAGGAAATTAAGAGAAACTGATTGCGCCAATACCGAAGGGATTTTCCGTATCATCCAGTCTATCCCTTCGCCCAAGGCAGAACCCTTCAAAAGATGGTTAGCAAAGGTCGGTTATGAACGAGTTCAGGAAATTGAAGATCCGGAACTTGCCACGAAAAGAACAAGAATGCTTTACAAACTCAAAGGCTACTCTGACGACTGGATCGAAAAGAGGATGCGCGGGATAGCTATCAGAGAAGAGCTGACTGATGAATGGAAGGGGCGTGGAGCAAAAGAGGAGAAGGACTATGAGATTCTGACGGCCGAGATATCCAAAGCCACTTTTGGAGTAACGCCGGGTGAATATAAGGATCTCAAAGGCTTAAAGCGTGAAAACCTGCGGGACCACATGGATGATTTTGAACTGATCTTTAACATGCTTGGGGAGAGGTCTACTACTGAAATACACCGCAATGAAAATTCGCAGGGTATGAACAAACTTAAATCAGACGCCAAAGCCGGAGGGGATATTGCCGGAAATGCCAGAAAACAGCTTGAGAAAAGGCTCGGCAGATCCGTTGTTACGAAAAATAATTTTCTGAAACAACCTTCAAAGACAAAACAACTACCCAAGAAATAATTATGGATAAACAGCAGGCATTTAATACTTTCGTCAACCAAATCCTCACCGCCAAAAAGAAAGACCCCAATGCCGACACCTCCGCCCTCGAAAAACAGATCGACGAAATGGTCTGGGCAGGCCAGAGGGCAGGCACAGAGGCACTGCCCCTACAAGGCCTCACACCGGAAGAGATTGCGATTGTGGAGGGAAAGGCTGGGAATAATCTTAATGAAATCACCTGATATCCTTAACAAAGGCCTTCAGGAGCTCGGCATTTCCTGTTCCGAAAAACAGATCCATGCATTCATGCTCTATCTTTCGGAGCTCAAAAAGTGGAACAGGGCCTACAACCTTACGGCCCTGAAGACAGATGAAGACATTATCATAAAACATTTCCTCGATTCTCTCCTTTACATCAAAGCCCTGCCCAAAGGGACTTTAAAATTGGCTGATGCCGGGACAGGCGCGGGCTTACCCGGGATACCGATTAAAATCGTCAGGCCTGAAATTGATCTTACACTAATTGAGGCATCAAGGAAAAAAACCGCCTTTCTCAGGCATGTTGTGAGAGAGCTTGAATTATCCGGAATAACTGTTCTGGAACAGAGAATTGAAAATCTGGATAGAGAACATGAAATGGCATTCGATGTCATTGTCTCACGCGCCACCTTCAGCGTAAAAGAATTTCTCAAAACAGCCTGTCCGTATGTGAAGGCAGACGGCAGGCTTGTCTTAAATAAAGGACCGAAGGTAGCGGAAGAAATAAAGGAATTGGCTGAGGCTTCCTGTGCCGACGCAGTTAAGGAAATCATTAAACTAAAGCTGCCTGCTATAAATACAGTAAGGAATCTGGTTGTGCTTAAATGTTAAAATGTACCAATGAAATCTTATATCGTCGCAATATCAGGCGCGAGCGGTTCAATCTACGGCGTCAGGCTTATTGAAGCGCTTCTTGAATCCGGGGTTTTTGTCCATCTCTGCGTCTCCCGTACGGCGTTTTCAATTATTAAAACAGAGACAGGGGTTAACTGGGTCGGCAGGACGGAACCCGATACAGGAAAAAAAATACAAAAATATTTTGCGTCAAAAAACATCAACTATTATAGCGAGCATAACCTTTCAGCTCCGGTCTCAAGCGGCTCTTTCATCACAGAGGGCATGTTTGTTGTGCCCTGTTCCATGAAAACCCTCTCGGGGATTGCCTGTGGTTACGCGAATAATCTTGTTGAGCGCGCCGCGGATGTGGCTTTAAAAGAGGGGAGAAAACTTGTCCTGGCGCCCCGTGAAATGCCGTTCAGCGCGATACATCTTGAAAATATGCTCAAACTCTCCAGGTTGGGAGTAACAATCGCGCCTCCTGTCCCTGCGTTTTATCAACAACCTGAAACTATAAGTGACATCGTGGATTTTGTTGTTGGAAAGCTCCTCGACAGCGCGGGCATAGAGCACAATATTTTTAAAAGATGGAAATGATGTGAATATACAAAATGCTTTGCTCGAACCCTCGCCCCCTTGACCCCTCGAACCCTTATCAATCCTGATACGATTCGTATATCTCTTTAAATACAGGGGACAGCTTATTAAACGCATTCATCACTTCAGGATCAAAGTGACCGGGGAGGGTCCTTCCATCGCCCTTTGTTATTATCTGAAAGACTTCTTCATGGCTAAGAGCCGGTTTATAAGGTCTTTTGCCCATTAATGCGTCGTACTGATCACAAATGATGACGATTCTTCCTTCAACAGGTATATCTTCTCCTTTCAGCTTGCGCGGATACCCTGTGCCGTCCCACCGTTCATGGTGATTAAGCGCAACGGACGCGGCCATCTGCAGGACCGGATGGGTTGACCCGGCCAGGATATTATGTCCTATGGTAGTGTGCGCCTTCATGGTCTCGAACTCCTCAGGAGTAAAGGCCCCTGGTTTCAGGAGTATGCTGTCAGGTATTCCTATTTTGCCGATATCGTGAAGAGAGCTTGCATATGTTATGGCGTCAATAAACTCAATCGACATATTGAGGGATTCGGCGATCTTGTTTGCATACAGCCCCATTCTTGAAATATGAGCGCCGGTGCAGGTGTCCCTGAATTCAGCAACTGCCGTCAGGCGTTTAATGACTTCCCGGCTCAAGTAGAATATCTGCTGTGTCTGTTTTCTGACGGTTTCTTCAAGCCTGTGTTTGTAGTCTTCCTCCAGTTCCAGGAGGTCGGTGTATTTTCTTGCTTTATCTATCGTATGAAGAATATAGTCGGGATTATACGGTTTTGTGACAAAGTCAAAGGCCCCTTTTTTTATGGCATTAATGGCGATATCCAATTCCGCATAGCCTGTCATCAGGATTACCGGCATCTTCGGATTAATATCATGGATTTTTGCAAGCAGGTCGATCCCCGACATCCCGGGCATCTTGATGTCGGTCAGGACGAGATTGATTTTGCATTTAACTAATTGCAAGACAGCGTCTTCTCCGCTCTTGCAGGCAATAACGTTGTAGCCGTACTCCTGAAGGAGGCTCGAAAGAGACTCAAGCACATACGGGTCATCATCAACAACAAGAATATTGTTTGCGTCTCCAGAATTCATGTTTCCGGTATTGCTTTCGGGGCGTATCCCTTATAACTGTTTTGGCTTTCCGCTGTTCATGATCAGAGAACAGCCTATAATAACATATTTACCTGAAAGACCGGGCAATTTCCTCAAGCTTCAGGTCACTTCAGTTGTAAATACTCTGAACGATATGGTTAAATATCTGACTGTGAAAAATATATTCCTTATAGATGTCACAAACAGGGACGGGGTGCAGACCTCGCGCATCCTGCTGAGCAAGCTTGCAAAGACGTTGCTCAATATTTACCTTGACGAAATGGGCATTTTTCAGAGCGAGGTAGGATTCCCCACGCTTAAACATGAAGTTAATTATATTAACGCCAACATTGAGCTTGCAAAAAAGGGCGTTATCAGGAAAATGCACCTTGAGGGATGGTGCAGGGCCGTAAAAGAGGATGTGGAGCTGACCTTCAGGAATTGCCCTGATATCAGACATATTAATATATCCATATCAACCTCCGATATCATGATTCAGGGTAAGTTCCAGGGCCGGAAGACCTGGAAGGATATTCTGGATTCCGCGATAGAGGCCCTGAAACTGGCAAAAGGCATGGGGGCCGAAACAGTAGGGGTAAACGCAGAGGACGCGTCACGGACTGATGTTGAAAAACTTATAGAGTTTTCCCTCGCAGCCAAAGAAAACGGGGCGGACCGGTTCAGATACTGCGACACCCTCGGCGCGGATGACCCCATAACTATCTATCAAAGGATAAAGAAGATCGCTGAGGCAACGAAATTCCCCATTGAGATGCACTGTCACAATGACCTCGGTATGGCTGAGGCGGTGTCTGTCTCAGGCGCGCAGGGATGCATCGAAAGCGGCGTTGACTCATATATTAATACTACAGTAAACGGGTTCGGTGAAAGGGCCGGCAACTGCGACCTCGTCTCCACTATTCTCGCGCTTAAATACTCTCACGGTTTTGCCGAGAAAGTCCATCTCGATGAACATGTGGATTTAAGGAAATCATGGAAGATCGCCCGCTACGCGTCATATGCCTTCGGCATCCCCATACCGATAACCCAGGCCGGAGTCGGAGCCAATGCCTTCGCGCATGAATCAGGCATACACGCTGACGGCGCCCTGAAAGACAGGCGCAACTACGAGCTGTATGACCCCGAAGACGTAGGAAGGGGAGAACCGGAGCTGCAGGATACCGGCAGGATTATTACGACCGGCGAATACGGGGGAATAAAAGGGTTCAGGCACGTATATGACAAGCTTGGAATCCATTTTCATGACGATAAAGAAGCGAGGAGGATCCTCGAACTCGTCCAGTATGCCAATTTGCATAATCAGAAACCTCTGACGGATGACGAACTGAGGTTAATCGCGGAAAACCCGGAGATAGTTTGTAAAATATTGACGGTGACACCGTAACTACAGCTATGTATAAAGTCACACTCATTCCCGGCGACGGCACGGGACCTGAAATAACTGAAGCTGTAAAAAGAGTCCTTGAGGCGACAGGTGTTGCCTTTGAATGGGACCTGCAAAACGCCGGGGAGGATGTGTATCATCAGGAAGGGAACCCTCTCCCAGACAGGGTGCTTGAGTCCATCAGGAGGAACAAGGTTGCGTTAAAAGGTCCTATAACCACGCCGGTCGGCACCGGTTTCAGGAGCGTCAATGTGACGTTGAGGCAGGCGCTTGATCTTTACAGTTGCCTGAGGCCCTGTAAATCATATGCCGGCGCAAGGACTAAATATGAAAACATCGACCTTGTTATCGTAAGGGAAAATACCGAAGACCTTTACGCGGGCATTGAATATCAGAAGGATTCAGAGGGCGCAAAGGCGATTATAGACCTCGTAAAAAATATTTCAGGCAAGACCATCCGTCCGGATTCCGGCATCAGCATAAAGCCGATTTCAGTCTTCGGGACAGAGCGTATTGTGCGTTTTGCCTTTGAATATGCGCGGAAAAATAAAAGGCGGAAGGTGACGGCAGTCCACAAGGCCAATATCATGAAGCACTCCGACGGGCTTTTTCTTGAGGTATCAAGAGAGGTCGCAAAAAACTACCCTGATATTGAATTCGAAGACAAAATCATCGATAATATGTGTATGCAGCTTGTTCAAAAACCGGAGCTTTACGACGTTCTCGTTCTGCCTAATCTTTACGGTGATATAGTGTCGGACCTTGCGGCAGGACTGATAGGAGGCCTCGGCCTTGCTCCCGGCGCCAATCTCGGCAGTGAATACGCCGTGTTTGAGGCCACTCACGGCAGTGCCCCGAAATATAAGGGGCTTAACAAGGTAAACCCCCTTGCCATGATGCTCAGCGGTGTCATGATGTTAAGGCATCTCGGAGAGACGGCGGCGGCGGAGGGGCTTGATGACGCCATCGCATCCGTAATAAAAGAGGGGAAATTCGTCACATATGACATGAAGCCTTCCCCTGATGATCCAACCGCGGCAACCACCTCAGGTGTCGCTGATGCCATCATCTTAAAAATAACAAAATAATCCATGGACCCCGACCCTTTCAGTTTTATTCTCATAATAATTTGCTTACTCTTTATGGCGATGCTTTCCAGCTCGGAAGTCGCGTTCATTTCCGTAAACAGGATCAGGCTGAGGCATCTCATTGAAAAAGGCGACAGCAGGGCGGAGATCGTCCAGAAAATCCGCGATCAGCACGACCGCCTTTTCAGCGCGGTAATCCTGTCAGGGAATTTATTCACCGTTCTCGCCACCTCTATCGGCACGGCGCTGGCTATAGATTATTTAGGTGAAGACAAGGGCATTATTATAGCTACTATCGTGATGACCGTACTTACGGTCGTCTTCGGAGAGCTTACTCCAAAGACCTTTGCTGTTACATATGCGGAGGGCATATCCCTCGCGCTGGCAAGACCGATGGAGATATTCATAAAGATTATTTCGCCTTTTGTGTGGGTCTTCAATAAACTGTCAAACTCCATCATCCGCCTGTTCGGCGGGGAGATAAAGCCCGCCCCGCAGTTCCTGACGGAAGAAGAGATGAAGTCCATGATTAAAATCGGAGAGGAAGAAGGCGCCCTTGAAAAAGAAGAGAAGGAGATGCTTCATAATGTCTTCGCGTTCGGAGACAAGAAGGTCTCCGAGGCCATGGTGCCGAGGACTGAAATCGTGGCCATTCCGGAAGACGCCGTAATATCCGATGTGCTTTCTCTCGTTACTGAAAAGGGTTATTCACGATATCCTGTTATCAAAGAGAATGTGGACAACATCATCGGCGTGTTATACGTGAAGGATATTCTAAGGAGAATGTCCAGGGAAGAAGTCTTACCGGATGCCCCCCTGAAGAACTTTATAAGGGACGCGTATTACATACCTGAAAGCAAAATGGTGACAGCGCTCCTTGACGAAATGCAGAAGAATAAATTCCAGATCGCCATTGTGCTGGATGAGCATGGAGGCACCGCGGGGCTCATAACCCTTGAAGACATCATGGAAGAAATCGTAGGGGGGCTTCAGGATGAATTTGAGGCCATGGAGTCTGAAAAAGAAGTTGAGATCGTCGATGAGAGGACTTTTGTCGTTTCAGGCTCTACGGGCATAGACGAGATCAACGAGCTTGTCGGCGTTGAGCTCGACAGCGGGGAGTTTCACACAATCGCCGGATTCCTGTTCGGGCTGTTCGGCCGCCTGCCGAAAGTCGGGGAACAGCTCCGGTATCACGGCCTGAGGTTCCTCATACTTGAAATGGACGGCAAAAAAGTGGAAAAGATAAAGATATCAAAACTTTAGCCTGCTTTATCCCGTAATACCCTGTCTGCATGTTGTTGCCGCATGCCTGACCTGTCCGGATGTCCACCATTTATCCTTGCCAGTCAATGGATATTGAACACCCTCATTTTTTCCGTGACAAAAGGCATAAATATCAGTAGAATTAGTTCTTGGAAAAAAACTTGTAAAAAATATAAAAAGGAAAAACATGGACCCGCGTGTCTCTGAAGACAGAGTGCCTGCTTACGATGTGATTGAATCAAAGGTCAGGCAAATTGACAATACTGTGATAATATTCAGAATTTTTTATATACTTGACAGCTTTATCTACAAATTTCAATTCCTTAAAAAGGATACGATGTGCATTGTGGAGATCCCCAAAAAACTTCTTCTTGCCGTAAAGTCCGGGGATATTGAATCAGAACAGAAATTAACCGGCATGTTGATATCTTCCATAGAAAGCGCTGAATGCTGGAACAAGGTTGAAAGTTAGGTTTAATTTGACCTTCCTGTTTGTAAATTAATATAATGTGTTAAAGGCCTTCCCCCCCTCCGGTTGTTATTTCAGCGGGCGGCTGACAGAGGGGCTGAAAAAAACTTTATGCCTGACAAAGAAATAAAAATTTTTCCTGTCCTGTTGGCCGGAGGAAGTGGTTCAAGACTGTGGCCGATTTCGAGGGAGCTTTACCCCAAACAGCTCGTCAGCCTTGTCGGGACCGACTCCCTGATCCAGAACACAATTAAACGGTTGTCCCCAGCGCTTGAATCTTCAAGGATCAGGATTGTCTGCGGAGAAGAGCATGTTTTTGAAATCGCGCGTCATCTTGAAGAGATCGGCGTGCCGTCAGAGGGCAAAATCCTCTCAGAGCCCTGCGGACGGAATACCGCTCCCGCTATCCTGCTTGCCGTTCTTAATATCATGAAAACGGAGAAAGACGCGGTGATACTGATATTCCCGTCCGATCACGTTATCAGCAACACAGAAGAATTTCAGGAAAAACTGAAGACCGCCGTAGCGCTCGCAAACAAGAATTACATCGTAACTTTCGGCATAAAACCGGATTATCCCGAAACCGGTTATGGATATATAGAAGGCGCCAAACGGGTAAAGAACGGGGCCTTTACCATCAAACGGTTCGTAGAGAAGCCTGATGAAAAAACAGCAAAACGCTATGTGGCTGCCGGCAATTTCTTCTGGAACAGCGGCATGTTCGCTTTCAGGGCATCGGTAATGCTAAAGGAATTCAGGACCTTAGAGCCCGCTCTTCTGAGGAGCATGCAGAAGATGGTATCTAACAGCGCCTCCGTAACGCTTGAGAAATACCAGTCCCTTCCCGATATATCAATCGATTACGCGATCATGGAGAAGACCGGAAGGGGGGTCGTATTACCAGTTGATTTCGGATGGAGCGATATAGGATCATGGAAATCGCTCTATGATTTTTTACCTAAGGACTCAAGTAATAACGTAGTGGAAGGCGATGTTATCCCAAGGAATACAAGGAACTGTTTCATACGGGGGAACAACAGGCTGATTGTTACAAATGACATCGAGAATATTGTAGTCATTGAAACACCCGACACTGTTTTTGTATCCGACCTTGAAAAGAGCAAACATGTAAAATCTATCGTGCAGGAGCTGAAAAAACAGGGGCGTAAGGAATATAAGGCGCATACAACCGTTTACCGGCCCTGGGGGACTTACACAGTCCTTGAGGAAAGCAGGAACACCAAGATAAAACGGATAGTTGTTTATCCTGGCGCAAAACTGTCACATCAGATGCACCACCACAGAAGTGAACACTGGATAGTGGTCCAGGGCACCGCGAAGATCGTAAACGGAGACCAGGAAATTTTTCTTGAAGAAAACCAGTCGACATATGTTGCCAAGACCATGCCGCACCGCCTTGAAAATCCGGGCAAGATACCCCTTCACATCATCGAAGTGCAGATCGGCAGCTACCTCGAAGAAGACGATATCGTGCGGTTCGATGACGATTTTGGAAGGAAGTAGTCTTTACCCGGCCTGCCAGAGGACCGGATTTGAGGTGTAATTTTAAAAGGAGGAAATATTATGTTAAGAAATATTTTAGGGTTTTTCTGCGCTGTCCTGGTCCTTATCCCCGCCGCCAGTGTTATGGCAGCGGATATTAGTGTATATTCAGCGGATATCGTGACAGAAGCTTCCGGTATGACTAATAAATCCCATATGCACGTAAAGGGGACAAAACAGAGGATGGAGGTCAGCTCGGAAGGACAAAAGGTCATAAATATTATCAGAGGCGATAAGAAGGTGATGTGGATGCTTATGCCCGATGAAAAAATGTACATGGAGATGCCTCTTAATACACAAAAAGAGGAAATAACATCCAAACTGAACAACCCGGATGTCAAGGTTGAAAAAAAATTCCTCTCCGATGAAACTGTCGACGGCCATCCCTCAAAAAAATATCATGTAATAATGACCAGGAACGGTAAAAAAGAAGGCTCCGGTTATATGTGGGAGGCGACAGACCTCAACAATTTTCCGGTAAAATGGCAGGACGAAGACAAAAAGACCACCGTTACATGGAAGAATATTAAATTGGGCGATGTGCCCGACTCCATGTTTGAAATACCCGCAGGCTTTAAAAAGATGAGCATGCCCGGCATGGGCGGTCATGGTTTTCCGGGGATGTGAGGGAGTGTATAGGGTTCTGGTGTCCCTCCCGGACTTCAAATCGAAAAAACGGTGATCCGGCAACGGCCTGAAAATACTGAATTATCCTTAAATTGCTGGGCGTTAGGTGTTCTACGTAGTTAGCCATAGTTTGATATTCACGCTTATATTATTATATTTTTTCACGTTTTCTTCACGTTTTTTTCACGGCACTAATTTCATTGAAGAAAGATATACGTAATCAAGAGCATTTTAATTTAAACATGCTATACTTAAACAAGCATTTTGTGCAGGAGGTGAAGCTATGAAGACAGAGGAACTTAAGATCAAATATCCAAGCGGATTTGAACACGCAGTCCATATGACAAAAGAGGAAATAGAGCAGCACATCCGTTTAATGGCTGCGCTTAAGATGTTTGAATTAGGCAAGGTTTCATCCGGCAAGGCCGCTGAACTTGCAGGAATGTCTCGGGTTGAATTTCTTGAGACCTGCGGCAGGTACCGCGTAAGCGTCTTCAACTATCCTGCAGAAGAGTTGGAAGAAGAGATAGAAAAGGATGTAGAAACAGCGCGGAGATTAAAAGCCTGATGAAGGTAGTCTCAGATACCAACTCTGTTGTAGTTCTCTGAACTGACCAAGCAAAAAAAATTTACCACAAAGTCACATCTCGTTTCTCAGAATTTTCTTAAGTTTTCAAACTAAATCGGTTAATCAAAAATGTTCTGAAGGTTCTTGCAGGACTTGTCCTGCAAATCCACAGCGTAATTTGTTATCATTGGTCTCGCATCTCAATAATCTTTTTAACTGTATCGGATAATCATGATTGACGAAACAATGGAAGAAGAGTTTTATGATGCCCTGGAAAAAACAGGGAAGCTCATCAGGTATTTTTGCAAAGGACATGACTTCGGCGTCGACCTTTATGATCCTGTAGTCGAAGATATGATGGACATGGTTCACGAGCATCTCGACGAAGACCCGGAGAAGCTTTTCAACGACAGCCGCTATTACTCAATATTGACAAGGGGCATAAACAGGCATGTTACCCTGAAGACAAGGTATGAAATATTCAGCGCGCTGGGAACGATGTACAAGAAAGCGGGCGGCAGGGACAGGGCAAGGATAAAGACCGCCCGCATGGCGCTTGAAGACGAAGGTATTCACCCGGCTCTTATAGGCATCGTTCTTGAGCTTTACAATAGGTATGTTTTTGAAAGAACCTCCGAACGTCTCCGCATCGAGGGGGAAGAAGTCACCGAACTTCAAGAGCTTATAGAAAAGCTCAGGACTGAACCCTCAGAGGCCCTTATGAGCAGGATAGAATCTTATGGAGAGAAAGCCATAAGAGAAATTGGATATGCGATATTTGACGAAGAAGCTGAAGATGAAGGGATAGGGAACTTGCTTGAGGCGGCAGTCAGGATACCTTGTCATAGAACTGCAAGACTGATGCTTGACGTTCTTATGGATTTTGGAATAAACGATGAGGAGGTCAGCCGCTTAAGGCCCTACCTTGTCGGGATGTTTCCTCTTCTGTCCGTCCACATTTATAACATGCTTGATAAGAAGGATACGGAGTTTTTCGACAGATGGATGCTGTATGAATTTCTTGTATCCGTGCCTGATCCCCAGGTCTTTTATTATCTGAGGAGGGAACTGACCAATAAAGACTACTGGAGCGATAATCCTCGGGCTCCAGACGAAGAAGCCGAGCTTGAATTTTATGGGGAGATCACCGATTGGCTCATTTCCCTTGCCGACAGGAGGGCTGTACATGTCTTTATCCGTCTGCTGCATGAAGGAAAAGATATGGGCTTTCAGCAAGAGGTTTTGAATGTCGTATCTGAAAAACTGCGGGAGTCATCATGGTATGAAGAAATACAAGCAGGGCTGAGGCTTCTTGACGAGGGTGAGAATATTTTTATATCCGGCGAGCAGAAACCCGCCGACCTTTTAGGACAGAGAACCAGTGAATATGCTGAATTTCATGAAGCGATACAGGGAACGCCTACCCTCCCTGACATTCAAAAGAAACTCGACGTCGAGACAACAAAATGGAATGAAGCCTATCATGAGAAGCTCGACGGACTGAGGCCTGTTGATATACCGAGACCGCAGATTCAGATCGTTCTTCTTCAGAACATGTTCAGGGAATTTGAGCGGACGCTTGGCGGCAAGGAACATCAGAGTATGGAAAAAACCATGGAAGATTACAAAAGATTTCAGAATGAATGGATGGTTACACCCCTTGATGACGACGGTGGAAAGATACCTCTTGTAATGATCCTTCATGAAGAGGAGAATTCTGCGGATACCTTTGCCCTCAGAGAACATTTTAAGACATACAAAAAAAGTAAAGTCGATGATCTGTATTTTGAGGCATTAGAACTCTATAACGAAGGCAAAAAGAAAGCTGCTGCGAAGAGGATAAGCGCACTGCTGCAATTGGAACCTGATCACCCCTTCGGACTTCACCTTGCAAGGAAAATCGGCATGGCTTGAGGTCGATTCCCGTCCACTATTTATCGTAACTACGGTTACCGTAACCACGGTTACGATAATTCAGGTACAGATCAGAACTCTTCTACATACGTTCGCGCCTCCGGCGCATGTCCTCAAGAAAGGCCTTTGATATAAAATTTGTCATCACCTTTTTCACGGCTGGTATATAATAATGCATTCATTGAAAACTGACACAATTGGAAATATGAAACTTATTGAATCCGAAACATTGGAGCTGAAAAAAAGCACCTCTGAGATCAAAGAGGCGATCATATCCATAGCTGCGATCCTCAATAAGCATCAGCACGGAGAATTGTTTTTTGGGATTAAAAGCAATGGCGTGGTTGCCGGTCAGAACGTAACGGAAAAGACAATCCGCGATGTATCAAAAGCCATTGCAGACCATATTGAACCTAAAATCTATCCTCACATAACCCGTGTCGGGATAGACAACAAGGCATGTATCAAAGTCCGGTTCAAGGGAAATGATATTCCATATTTTGCATACGGCAGGGCGTATATAAGGGTAGCGGACGAAGACCGGCAATTAAGCGCAAAGGCGCTTGAAGGCATGTTCGTCAGAAAGAACAAAGATAAGCTGAGATGGGATATTGAAATCTGTAAGGAGGCAAAACTTACGGACATAAGCGCCCAGAAGGTTAAGCTTTATTTGAAAAATGCAGGCCTGAAATATGACACCATTCAGAACGCCCTTGAAAAGCTGAAGCTCCTTGTTGATGGGAAACTGCTCAATGCGGCGGTGTTCCTGTTTGCCAGGAAGCCGCAAAAGTTTTTCCCTAATGCCCGTTTGCGGTGTGCCGTTTTCGGAACAACCGATACGACATTTACCATCGACATGCAGGACTTTGAAGGGGATATTTTCTATCTGATAGCAAAGGCTGAAGAATATATCCTTAAGAACATTCATATCGGTATGCGGTTGGAGGGCATGAGAAGAGTGGATGTGCCTGAGATTGACAAGGCCGCATTCAGAGAAGCAATAATCAATGCCTTCTGTCACAGAGATTACCGGGAGTACGACTCTGTCAATATTGCCGTTTTCAAAGACCGGGTGGAGATAAGAAGCCCCGGCCTCCTGTATGGCGGTCTGACAATAAAGGCCATCACCACAAAGATGGTTTCCGAGAGAAGAAACGAGCTGATTGCTGAGCTGCTTCACCGCGTTCATTTTATTGAGAAATGGGGACGGGGCATCAAGCTTATCCTTTCAAAAGAGCCGGATGCCGAATTCAGTGAAGTAGGGACGAAGTTTATCACCACATTCAAGCGGAAGAGCTACTATGAGGGCAAGAAGGTCGGAGAAAAGGTCGTAGAAGGGTCGGAGAAAAAGTTGGGTGAAAAGTTGGGTGAAAAGTTGGGTGAAAATGAAAGAAGAATTATAGACTTTGTTGTGAAAAACAAGTTCGTAACAATACCCGAACTGTCCAAGCTGCTTGGAATAAGCACGACTGCGGTAGAAAATAATCTTGCAAAATTGAAGGCAAAAGGAATTCTTAAACGCATAGGCCCGGCCAAGGGTGGGTATTGGGAAGTGGTGAAGAAATGAAGGGCTGGCAATGCCTGGATAAAGCAATTGTGAAGGAAAAAGCTAATGCCTTTTGAATCAGGGGGATTGGCAGACAAGCTTGGCAATCGGTACGAGGGGCGCTGGGTAGTATTGCAACTTCTTTCCCTTCTGGATGAGAAGATACAGTCAGTTACCATTGAAGCCATAGGTGACGATGAGCGAGGGGTTGATCTTTGGGTCTTACAAAACAATGGAATCCGACAGGCTCAGCAATGTAAGGCCCGTAATTCCAGTAAAGAATACTGGTCAATCAGTGACCTCATTGCCAGAGGTGTTTTAAGCCAGCTACAATTTCAATTGGATAGGGATCTTAATTGCGAGTTCGCTTTTGTCTCCAGCTTAGGATCGGAAGTTTTTCAAGATATCTGCGAGTATTCCCGCCGGGCTAATAACAATGCAACATCTTTTTACCAGGAGAAAATTCTCCGATCAGGGCAAGAGGTTCAAAAATGCTTCCGGCTCTTTTGTAAAGCTCTCGCACTCGATCCTGAAAAGGACGACGACCGGAACCGGGCATTCGATTATTTAAGACGGTCCTATATTAACGTCTATCACGATGATCAATTGACATGGCAGAACTTATTAGATAAGGCCAGCTATCTTCTTATTGGTGATGCTGAAACTGTTATTGCCACACTCGTAACCTACGCAGAGAACAATAACAGATTTGGTAGTCCAATCTATGCAGATGAATTACGAAAGTACCTGTCTGTTCATGGCATTCAGCCCAAAAGGCTCGAACATGATGCACGTATTACCCCTGCAATTGAAGAACTGCAGAATCAATTCGCTGATTCAATCCGTCCTCTTTTTATAGACAACAAACCGCTGCAAAGAAATGAAACTTTGCGCCTCATTGAAGCTGTAGAAGAAGGAAAAAATATAATCTTATCCGGTCCGGCCGGATACGGTAAAAGCGGCGTATTATTTGAACTTTCATTGTACCTTCAAAAGGGAAACATCCCATATCTTCCTATACGACTCGACAGGAGGACACCGGAAGATTCTGCTAAACAGTTTGGACAAAAAATCGGCCTGCCGGATTGCCCTGCTTTTTCTCTCAGCGCTCTGGCAGGTGAACGTAAATCAATTCTGATATTAGACCAGCTTGATGCAATACGCTGGACCAGCGCACACTCAAACAATGCCCTGGATGTCTGCAAGGAATTGGTTCATCATGTCCGGTCTCTGCGAATGGAGGGGAAAAAGATAGCGATTGTACTCTCCAGTCGAACATTTGACCTTGAACACGACCCCGCAATAAAAAACTGGCTTGCCGGCAAGACAGATGATGATTTTATCAGGATTGATGTTAAAGAGCTTTCCAATGATGTTTTGCAGCAAATTATCGGTGCCCCTTTTTCCGGAATGACCGAGAAAGAAAAAACCCTTCTTGCATGTCCCCAAAATCTATCGATCTGGATGGAGTTGAAACGCACCGGCACCGTTACTTCTTTTCGCACTCCAACGGACTTGATACGGGCATTTTGGGAAAACCGCCGTTTGATACTCGATAACCAGGCAGGGATAACGCCGGATCAAGTGAATCAAGTGCTGACACCGTTGATTGCTTATATGGAACAATACGCGAAGATTTCTGCCCCGGAGCGAATTGTTTCTTTATGGCCAAAGATTACAGAATCGCTTTTTTCTTATGGCGTGCTCCAGAAAAGCGCCAGTGAGATTACCTTCTGTCATCAGCGCTACTTGGATTACCTTATTGCGGAGAGATTATTACACCAGATAGATGCCGGTGCGGGCAGTATTCTTGATTGGCTGGGAGGAAAGGAAAAACAATCTCTTTTCAAGCGGGAACAACTTCGGCAGTCGCTTGTTATGCTGACTGAAGAATCACCACAGAGATTTCTGCAGTCTGCCCGCCAAATATTGGATGCGGAGGAAGTCCGTTTCCATATTAAGCATCTTGTTCTTGAGATAATTGGATCAGAGGAGCAGATAACAGAAGAACTTGGTGAATATTGTCTAACCCTGTATAACAATCCTTTCTGGCAAGAACATATTCTCGAAACCGTTTTTCTTGGTCACCCGCCATACGTCATCTTTTTGCATGAAAAAGGGATAATCACCCAATGGCTTACCTCTGAAGATAAGGACAAAATCAATCGTGCCCTGTGGCTTTTGCGCACGGTGACGGAAAGGATACCTGATCTTGTTTCAGAAATTTTGGATCCCTATGTAGAAAAAGGAACTGAATGGTTTGAGCATATCCTTAATACTCTTCCATGGAGAATAACCGATGATTCCGAGAGAATGTTCCAACTTCGTTTGAAACTTGCACGATATGGTGTTTTCGCGACCTTTGTTGAATGGAAAACTTTTAGTGATAGTTATCCGCTTCGAGCCATTCAATTGATAGAGGCAGTTCTTTCAAACTGGACTATCGACGATACTTCAAGGACATCTCGAAACAGCCGCTTTGAAAGTTGGTATGATGAGGATTGGAAAGCGCTTCAGAATGTGGCAAAAAACTATCCTGCCGATACATGGGACCACTTGATACCACATATTGAAAGATTAACCTGCTTTGATGCTGAACATTATGATCCCCGGCTTGAAAGATGGACGAATAAAGACTTTTTAAATCACCAACATGAAGACATTGCACGAGGAGTTGTTAATCTCGTAATGATTGCTGGAGAGAGTTTAGCTTCCAGTGATGCCGATGCAGTGCTTGCTCGAACTCATGCTTTTGAAAACAGCTCTTCACGCATTGTTCAGGAAATTCTCAATGAAGTCTATTGTAATCTGCCCTCAGTATATGCAGATGTAGGAATAAATTGGCTGCTTACGGATGTTTCCCGCTTCCGTCTTGGCAGTGGATATGACGAACCGGAATGGCTGCCTGCCGTGATGCTAATAAAGTCGCAATCCCCTAATTGCTCTGAATCGCTGTTCCATCAATTGGAGGAAACTATTATTCATTATCATTCACCTGATGAAAAACAATTGGCTGGACATTATTTACGCAGTTGGCGAGATGGATATTACGGACACTATTGGGGTGAAGCCCAGTATTTCTTGTTACCCGCTCTTGCGATTGATAGAATTTGCAATGAAACTGCTGCCTTAATAAAAGTCTTGCAGCGAAAGTTTGGCCAAGATTATTTCAGGCGAGGCAGTCATCTATCCGGCGGTCTGATAGGATCCAAACTTGACCCCTCTCTTGAAAGGATCAGTGACCGTGCCTGGCTGGACATTATCAGCAGTAAAAAAGTCACCAAAGACGGTAATCACAAGTGGATACAGGTGGACGTGGACCATGCACTGGACGCTTCTATCCGGCAATTTTCTCATAGCTTGGAAATAATGTCCAAACGTTTTCCCGAACGGTTTGGACGTTTAGCGAGCCGTTTCCCGGATCATATTGATTCTTCATATGTATCAGCCATCCTGGACGGATGTGGCGAAAAAGCGCCTGATTCGCAAATACCGGATGTAGAAAAAAGGTCATGGGCCCCAGCGAGTGTACAGACAGTAGAAGCGGTTCTGGAGAAATTCAATTCTCTTGATGACAGGAAAATAGCAATGTCATTTTGTCGCTTTGTCTGGCACAGAGCCAAAGAAAATTGGTCAGACGTAACGCTATCCAGACTTATTTACTATGCTAAAAATCATCCAGATCCTGAGCCGGAAAAACTTAACATTTGCTGCAATCAGACGGCTGATGAGGCATCTATAGAAACACTTTTTCAAAACACAATCAACTGTGTCAGAGGCACTGCGGCTCAAGCCATTGCTCAATTACTTTGGAAATATCCTGGTTGCTTCGAAAGGTTGCGCCCAGGAATAGAATCTTTAGTACAGGATCAACATCCGGCAGTGCGTGTGGCAGCAATCGAAATTCTATTGCCTGTTATCAACCTCGATAAAGACCAAGCGGTGGAGTGGTTTGTCACTGCATGTAATGATGACTTGCGCGTTGCTGCTTCTCCAAGAGCTCAACATTTCTTTAACCATACAGTTCAAAGTCACTTTGAGAATATCGCACCGATTATAGAAAAAATGTTGAGTTCACCACTTGATGATGTAGTAAAAGAAGGCGCTCGTCAAGTTACGGCACGCTGGTTATTTTATGGGTTCTTCGAGAAAGAACTTCTGGCTTGCCAGTCAGGCACAATCCCTAAACGCCAGGGAATCGCTGAAATTGCTTCTCGTTTCCTGTCTGATGAAAAGCACTCAGAGAACTGTAAAAAACTTCTGCGGCCACTATTAAATGATCTCGATAAAGAGGTACGAAAAGAGCTTCACGGTTTGTTTCGAAACCCAAACTTATTCAACAACCCTGCGCTTCAGGAGTTTATTTTAGAGTGCATAGCTTCTCAGACATTTGCCGATTCCCCAAGGGGAATCGTTTATTCACTAAAAAACATGCAGGGCTCAATCCTTTATTTATCAGAAGCGATTTTTGCCATATGCGATGCATATTCGACAACTCTGAAAGAGAAGTCCCGTGATGTCGGATCAACCGTTCCTCATACTATTTCTGAGACGTTATCGATATTATTGCGTCTCTATGAACAGGCGCAGAGCACGGAAAAGACAGACATAGCCAGTCGGTGCCTCGACATCTGGGATACACTGTTCCAGAACAGAGTTGGTATTGTCAGAAGTCTATCGAATGCAATAGAGCAATAATTTGATTGGTAGAAAAGGTGACATATTTCGTCTTTTTTTAATTTTCCGAAGCAAAACTCCTTATGCCTCTATCAACGATTTTGCCATCAAAGAAGAATTCGAATGTGCGTTTGACAGGGCCCGCCAAGGGCGAATCATTTTTTTTGGCACCCAATCTTGTGAGGAAAGAGGGCTGAAGTTCTTAGCCGATGCCAGTTTTATCACGATTGCTTCTGCGTGCTGCCGAACAGTCATTCTTGCCATTGACTACAATGGCGCCGACCGCCGGGAAGCTGCTGAAGATGATCGTTTAATAGACGGCCTGTGGGCGGAGTTACTTATGTCTGCTGAGCTACTACTGTTTCCGATGGCATGTAAGAAATTAGCATCAAAAATTTGGCATCAAAAATTTGTTGTGCTTTGAGGTAATTTTTTTATATGATATTTTCCAATTAATAATTGTTTTTGATTTTAAGGAAAAAATTATGCAGAAAATGGATTGGCGCAAGTTGCTCTCGAAAAAAAGATTAGGAAGAACGGAATACAAAGAAAAACCTAGTCGACCAGTTTTCCAAATAGATTTTGATAGGATCATATTTTCTTCGGCATTTAGGAGGCTTCAAGATAAAACACAAGTATTCCCTTTAGCTGAAAGTGATTATGTAAGAACGAGGTTAACTCATAGCCTGGAAACATCATGCATCGGAAGGTCGTTAGGTACAATAATCGGCAAATATATAATTGAAAAACATGCCCTAAACGACGTACACGCCTCTGATTTTGGTACAATTGTAGCTACCGCCTGTTTGGCTCACGATATTGGCAACCCTCCATTAGGTCATTCCGGGGAAGATGCGATTAGACATTGGTTTAAGCATTCAGCATCAGGGAGAAAACTTGTTAATCGGTTAAGTAAAGCTCAAAAGGCAGATTTAATGAATTTTGAAGGCAATGCTCAGGGTTTCAGAGTACTAAGTCGTCTTCAGTATCCTGACAATATTGGTGGGATGCAATTAACATGTGCAACGTTAGGAGCATATACAAAATATCCAAGAGAATCCTATATGGGCGAATCAATAATAAAAGACAAGAGTGTAAAAAAGTGGGGGTTTTTTCAGAATGATAAGGACTTGTTTAAGGAAGTGGCAAACGAAGTGGGTTTAATTCCTAAGAGTACAAAATATGCCCGGTGGTGCCGTCATCCCTTAGCATATCTTGTTGAAGCTGCTGACGATGTTACCTATACTGTTATAGATTTTGAAGACGGCTATCGAGTGGGGTATATAACTTACGATATTGTGCACGATTATTTAAGTTCAATTATCAATAATTCAGAAGTGGAAGATAAACTTAAAGAGATCAGCGGAGAAAAAGAGAAAATTGAATATCTTCGTGCTAAAGCAATAAATAAATTAATCACGGAAGTATCAGACAGTTTCAAAAGAAATGAGGATGCAATCCTTCAAGGAGAATTTAAAGAAGCTTTAATTTCTAAGATAGATAGCAAAGCTAATCTTAATAAAATTATTGAAATTTCACAAAAGAAAGTTTATTCATCAAGAAATGTTTTGGAGATTGAGGCTGCAGGTTTTGGAGTTCTTGGGGGACTGCTTGAAGAATTTGTCAGCGCTGTAGAGGATGTAGCAAGAAAGGGTGACAGAGCATCTCAAAAAAGCAAAAAATTATTGAGCTTAGTCCCCGCACAATTTTTAGAGGAAGAAAATAAACCATGCAAAGAGTTATATGTCAGGTTATTACAATTAATCGATTTCATAGCGGGAATGACTGATTCTTACGCTGTTTCTTTATATAAGAAAATATCTGGTATTTCAATTCCCCGCGGGTAACAATTGCTATTGCCATTTGACAGACTTGTGCCTATCCTCATGACTACGTCCTCTTCGTTATCATAAAAAAATGCTGCCCCTAAAAAAACAAGGAAAGATGAGGTGAGGTGAGATTTTTGAGGTGAGATTTTTCTTGCCTTCTCATCTTGGCCCGCAGTAAAATTGAAACGCACTCTTACGATATAATAAAATTTTACTTTGTTGGTCGTCGTACCATTGAAGAGGTGATATGATTGGCTGTACCTTGCTTAATGAATGTTTGCTCAAGGCTCGATCCCTATGGATCACGTCAAATACATTTATTCATTACAGCTTATCCAAGGGAAGTATATACTTATTCATCATCATAGGGACGTCTGAAGTTTTTTCACTACCTCCCATGCATACGTTAGCCGCATGGAGATATTAAGTGACAAAAGATAAAAATGTTGTTCATCTGAATGTTTTTCTGGTTAAAGCATCGTATAACGATGCAAACAGTATTATTCACCAGGATAAATGTCTTAAGCCTCTTGAAATTGTAATAACTGGCTACGGCAAAGGTGAACTATATATTAAAATCTCGACTGGCGGCGCTCCAAAATGGGCATCTTTTTTTGATGGTGAGATTGATGTAAGATTATTTGGAAAAGTGTCAAGCGTGGCCGCCGTGTTCCTGTTTAAAACCGATGACAGATATTTTGTTTTAACATTTGGACAGGGCGGAAGGTTTCTGATTAAAGAAGATGTCTGTGAGGAAAGGTTTGGCCTGATCGTTGCCCTGAATTCCGTAGATAAAGACAGTTTCAGATGTGTAGACAAGCAGACATTCGACACTATACAGAGTCACACCAGAATTCAATCCATAAAAGAAACCACAGCAGATCAGTTCGGGCTTGATGTTGAACAGGATATATTAAGAGCGATTGTTGGTTCTCCGCGTGACCATAATCTTGGCACCCGGATGACGGGTTCGGATTCTTTATCCGTTTCAGCTAAAGTCGATCTGTCCGATCTTCCCCTTCTTTTAAAATCATATAGAGAAAAGTTTGAAGAGACTTCTTACAGAATTGACTACCCTTGGGTCAACAATATTGCAGAGATTAAGAGTTCTTCCACTATTATCTATGATCTTGATGCCAAATTGCTGGAAAAGTTTGCTGGTGAAGAACCTTCAGGTTTGTGGTTGTCAGTTCCGGAAATAATACAGTGGGATTCAGTAAAAGGGTTTATCTATTCAGGTGGCAGGAAAATAATACATTCGGATATTAATCTGGAAGGCTTTCTGTGTACTATTGATGATAAGGCTGCAATAAATCTTGATACCTTGAAAAAGAGACATGTTTACTGCGCTGATGATGATCATAACAGGATTTACAAATCATGGAGTATTTATAAATGCCTTTATGCCGAAATTGATCATGATAATGCTACATATATTTTAAATGGAGGTAAATGGTTTATTGTCGATAGAAATTTTGTTGCACGAACAGACCTTGAATTTGCAAGAATTGACAGATCATTATTGTCACTCCCCCACTACAAAGGAGGAAGCGAGGGCAACTACAATGACAATGTTGCGAATATGTTTCCGGATAAATATGCCCTTATGGATGACAGGAACAGAATATTTCATAGCGGGGGCCACGGGCAAGTCGAATTCTGTGATCTGTTTTCGACAGACAAGGAAATAATACATATAAAAAAATATGGTCAATCAAGCGTCTTCAGTCATCTGTTTTCGCAAGGATTCGTATCCGGTCAATTGCTGCAACTTGATGCAGAGTTCCGCAGGAAGGTAGTTGAGAAATTAAAAAATCCGTTTAACAGTCTTATAAAGGTTGATTCCAGACCCGACGTTAAAGAGTTTTCAGTTGTATTTGGTATTATCAGCGATTCGGAAGACAACGATCTTCATCTTCCTTTCTTTTCCCGCGTAAACCTGAATAATGCCGCGAAGAAATTGAAAGGATTCGGATATAGAGTTGAATTACTCAAAATATGCGTCGATCAAACCTATGCAAAAAATAAAATCTGTCCACCAGGGAGGAAAGGCAAAGCATAACTGTTGGTAACATCTATTATCTGGTTTATAAGTGAGGCTCGTTCATGCCTTAACTGCGGAAGCAAATGACGCCAGTTGTATCCTACGTCATTTGCCAACTGCCAGACAGTTCGACTTACGCCTGTGAATACAAAGGAAAAGTTAAAAAATTCTTGTTATTCATAGGCAAGGCGTAGTATCATTTATAAATTTCTAAAAGCGGGGATAGATTAATCAGTGATAGCGCAAGCCGTTAATCTGATGAATTTTCTGAAGGGGCCGAAGCAGTTCATTATACCTATCTATCAGCGCACCTACAGTTGGACTCTGAAGGAATGCGGGCAACTCTGGGACGACATCATTAAGACCGGTGGCAATGACACGGTATCAGGGCACTTCGTCGGGTCTGTAGTATATATTGAAAAAGGGATCTATCAGGTCTCTTCGATCCCGCAGTTACTCGTCATTGACGGACAGCAGAGGCTGACCACTATATCCCTTCTTCTCGCAGCTTTTGGCCGGGCACTCGAAGGATCCCCGGAATCTCTGGATATAACGAAAAAGAAAATAGATAATTATTTTCTTTTTAATCCTGAAGAGGAAAGCGACCTCCGCCACAAGCTCATGCTGACCCAGACAGACAAGGACACACTGATTCGTCTTATAGAGTGCAAAGAACTTCCAGAACATAAATCCGGCCGCATCATCGAGAATAACCAGTTCTTCGAAGGAAAAATCAAGAACTCCGGCGTGAGCTTTGAAACTCTGTACAAAGGCATTTCGAAGCTCATCATAGTCGATATCTCACTCGACCGGGACCATGACAATCCGCAGCTCATATTCGAAAGCCTGAACTCGACTGGCCTGGAGCTTAGCCAGGCTGATCTTATAAGGAATTACATCCTCATGGGGCTTGAACCCAAGGAGCAGTCCGAAGTTTATAAAGATTACTGGTATGCGATGGAGAAGAGTTTCGGCCAGAGTGCATATAAAACTCATTTCGACCGCTTCATGCGTGATTATCTCACCTTAAAGATGAATCGCATACCAAGGCTCGACGAGGTTTATCATGAGTTCAAGCAATATGTTCACGGCCAACAGGCAGCGACGATTCAAGACATAGTAGCTGACATATACCGATTCTCCAAGTATTTTGTCTCTATGGCCCTTGAAAAGGAGCCGGATAGAGAACTCAGGGAGGCTATTTGTGATATTAACGCGCTCAAAGTAGACGTTGCCTATCCTCTCCTTCTTGAGCTTTATGATGACTATGAAAATCAGAAACTTCTCAAAGAAGAGTTCATGGAGGCCCTACGCCTGATCGAAAGCTATGTATTCCGAAGGGCCATCTGCGGCATTCCTACAAACTCTCTCAACAAGACCTTTGCCACATTCAACAAAGAGCTGGATAAGGCAAATTACATGGAAAGCTTTAAAGCAGCTATCATGCTTATGGATTCATACAGACGGTTCCCCACGGATGATGAGTTCAGGCGTGAGCTGATGGTGAAGGACCTTTATAACTTCCGGACCCGTAACTACTGGCTCAGGAGAGTTGAAAATTACGACCGAAAGGAAAAGGTGAATGTTGAGGACTATACCATTGAGCATGTTATGCCACAGAATGAAAACCTCTCTGAAGCGTGGCGAAAGGAACTTGGCGAAAACTGGAAACAGATCCAAGAGCGATATCTTCATACGCTTGGAAATCTCACGCTTACCGGCTACAACTCCGAGCTGAGTGATCGGCCCTTCATTGATAAGCGGAACCTGCAGGGCGGTTTTGCGGACAGTCCTATCCGGCTTAATAGAAGCCTCGCCGTTCTTGAGCAATGGAACGAGGATGAGATAAAGAAAAGGGCGGAGATTCTTTCAGATCAGGTTATAAAGGTGTGGGCGTATCCTCAAGTGGCTGATGATGTGCTGAGGCGGTATAAGGAAGAGGATAAAACAAGGCGCAAGGAATACACCCTTGCGGATCACCCGCATCTAACCGGTGCGATGCTGGAGCTTTTCAATCAATTCAGAAAGCGGGTCCTGAATCTCGATTCTTCCGTGACTGAAGAAATCCTGAAGCTTTATATAGCATATAAATCCTTAACGAACTTTGTTGATGTTGTGCCGCAGAAAAGCAGATTGAGGCTTTCTATCAATATGCGGTTCTGCGAGATAGATGATCCGAAGGGACTCTGTAAAGATGTAACGAATCTTGGGCGTTGGGGGAATGGGGATGTGGAGGTTGGTTTCAGCTCAGCCGGGCAGCTTGAGGATGTAATGTATCTTGTTGCTCAGTCGTTTGAGAAGAATGTGGAGAATGGAAATTAGTTAAGCGATGAGAGTGGAAAGCAGACAAAAACTTAAGAGTAAAAAGAGGCGATTTTTATTTATACAACTTTGGAAACAAGAACTGGAATGACATTAACAATATGATCATACCCTTTGGTAAGAAGTTTACAGCGTCTCACTTGGACAATCTAATCCAGCAGTGCTGGAATAAGGCGCTTAATGCAAACACCACTGAAAAGATCATTTTTGATCTGAAAGAGACCGAGTGGATTGCTTTAGAAGAACTTACTTTTTTGTTTGCGTGGTTTAGATATCTATTTAATTTAGGTAAGCAAATTTATATAGAGTTGCCATCAGAAAAAACTGCGAATGAGAGAAAAATAAGACGCTTAATCAGCTTATACCATAGGTGGGTCGTTACTTCGTTTGTTCCCCTTAACAGAACCACTGGCTTTAAAGATATCCAGAAATATTTTAACGTCACGCCAGAGACTGAAAGCATCATGAAGCACTATCTGAAAAGTTCTCAATTTAGAGAAAAGTACGAAGATAAAACATGGCACAGGATTATTCCATTTTACGCATTTGATGCGGAGTATACTTTATCGAAAGATAATCTGCGAGAAATCATTAAGACAGAACTCGAAGACATATTTAAACTCGAAGAACAAATTGAATCTCTCCTTAATTTAGAAACTGCCTTTTCACCATTTGAAAACAAAACATTAAGCAACATAATTACGACTGAATTATTTCTCAATGTGTTACATCATTCATTTAATAAAGAACATCAAGGGAAAAGACAGTGTTATTTGGCGGTCGTTTTAAATAATAGAATGGACAGTGAAAAATATAGAGAAAGAAAATTGAATTCTGGCAAGACACTGTCTGCGACCGAGGCTGTCAATGAAGTTCAGGCAATTATCAGGAAAAATTATGAAGACGAAAGGCCAGAAGAAGAGCGTTTTTTCTTTAAGTCTAATAAAAAAACATCGAATTACAACAATGCTTCATACATAGAATTCACGTTTTTAGATTTTGGCGTCGGTATTCCTGCGACATTACGTAGGCAATATCGAGACGATATCAAAAAAGAGAATATAGTAAAGCAGTTGTCGATAGACCATAATTCGGCCTACGAAGATAGCAGGATATTAGAATATGCTTTTTTGCTTCATAGTTCTAGACTGCCTTTCGATAAGAATATTGAAGTACAGGCATATGTGCCAAGAGGTTTATATTTTCTCGTTGATATTGTCAGACGTTATTCTGGAATGGTTATAGCTAGAAGTAATGAAGGAAAAGTAATATTTGATTTTAGCGACAATTCAAAAGAAATATTCAAATGCGTTAGATTTAGCACCAAGAAACAGAAGTTGCCTTTTTTTCAGGGAACAATGATTACTATTATACTGCCTGCAAAAAAAGACGGTATTCTTTTGAATGCAGTGCAGCATAAGATTCCTTACGGCAGGGTTAAAACACAGGCTTCGTTCAAATATATATCAATTGCATCACTCATAAGTGACGCCAAGCAAAGTCTTATTGCCGGTAGTGCCCCGGTTCAGATATATAATTATTTATTCCAAAGTCTTAATAGTAAATTACAAGAGTATAATACAAGCCCATCAATAGTCCTTCTTGATTTCGCTGGCTGTGATAATAGCGTAATTGACCAAAAGATTTATTATTATTTGTGTAATACTCCCTATATCAATGAAAATACGCCAGCAATAATTCTTAACCCTCATGATAAGAATATCCTCTTGAACGTGCAGAAAAGTATGTCCTAACAACCAGTTTATGATACCAAGGATTTAGGGAAATAGGGTGACACTCCAAGTTTAGGTAAACGAAAGGAGTGTCATGATGGAAGAAGTAAA
>QZJQ01000027.1 GCA_003599795.1 Nitrospiraceae bacterium | reverse complement strand
ATATATGAAGTCAGAACTGTTATTGGAGGCGGCATGATGGATGGTGGTTTCCACCTTAAATCAGCCCCAAATCTGTCCAAACGATGGGGTCCACCTCTGTATTTTGTGGTCTTATCTATCAGCCTTGCGCTTAGTGCGACATATGAGTTTTTTGAGTGGTGGGTTTCTGAAATCACAGGCACGGCAGCAGAGGCATTTCTGGGAACTCAGGGATATGTGTGGGATACGCAGTCGGATATGTTTATGGCGCTTCTTGGAGCAATAACAGCATTAGGCTTGTTATCAAGAGTCCATGACAAAGCGCTATCCTCAAAAAATAATAAATAGGTTCAGCGCTCATTTTAAAAACCCCACATCAATTTTTTTCTCTAACATCCAGCCCAAAAACTTGATATAATCTGTTTATAACAACAAAAAATTATCAGGAGGATAAGATGAAGAAATCATTTGGCCCAAGGACGCTGATTTACCCCACGCCTGTCTGGGTTATCGGAACTTATGACAAGGCAGGGAAGCCGAACGTTATGACTATTGCATGGGGAGGAATCTGCTGTTCCAAGCCTCCATGCGTTGCAATTTCCATAAGAAAGGCAACCTATACTTACGGAAATATCATTGAGCGAAAGGCATTTACAGTAAATGTCCCTTCCGAGTTGAACGCCAAAGAGGCTGATTATTTCGGAATGGTTTCCGGAAAAGACACGGACAAGTTTTCTACCACAGGGCTTACTCCCGTAAAAAGCGATATGGTTGACGCCCCTTATGTAAAGGAATTCCCTTTGATTCTGGAGTGCAAAGTAATAAACATTGTAGAAATCGGGCTGCATACCCAGTTTGTCGGCGAAATCCTTGATGTTAAGGCTGATGAATCTGTTCTTAATGAGAAAGGATTTCCGGATATAGAAAAAGTAAGGCCAATTCTTTTTACTCCTGAGATGCGCTCTTATTACAAAATAGGCGGCTATCTTGGCGAGGCGTTTTCTATCGGAAGAGGGACTACAATTTAAAAATAAATCCCGCGTCTATTTTAAAAATCTCATTGCATTTGACCCGGCCTTGATTTAATTCTTGGTATCCGGCCAAGATGCTTCTCTATGTCCGGCTTCTTTACAATAAATCGTTACAGCGATTATAATTGAAAATATGAAAAGAAAAATCTTAATAGGGATAATCGTACTGGTGTCGGGATTCCTCCTTGCGGGGATTTCGTTTTATATCTTTGGCAGGATTACTCCGTTCAGCCCGGGGCCGGCTGTAATAGTATCTCCGAGAGTGCCGAGCCAGATAATAGAGACATCAAAGGCGTTTTCTGAGATAGCAAACAGCGTCTCTCCTGTTGTTGTGAATATTTCAACGACAAAGGTCGTCAGAAGAGAGACGCCTTCTTTTTTTGACGACCCGTTTTTCAATTTCTTCGGCCCGTCTCAGGATTTCGCCTTGCCTAAAAAATGGAAGGAGCAGAGCCTGGGCTCAGGCGTTATTGTCTCAAGCGATGGTTATATAATCACAAACAATCATGTCGTTGAACAGGCTGAAGAGATAAAGGTGACCCTTTATGACAAGAAAAGCTTTAAGGGAAAAGTTATTGGCGCAGACCCTAAAACAGATGTGGCAGTAATAAAAATTAATGCAGGCAGCCTGCCGACAGCTGCATGGGCAGACTCTGATAAGCTGCAGGTCGGAGAATTCGTTCTTGCTATCGGCAATCCCTTCGGCCTGAGCCACACAGTGACAATGGGCATTATAAGTGCAGTTGGAAGGGCAAGTGTGGGAATCACGGACTACGAAGACTTCATACAGACAGATGCTGCCATTAATCCTGGCAATTCCGGCGGCCCTCTTGTAAATATCAAGGGCGAAGTTATAGGCATAAATACGGCAATATTTTCAAAGACAGGAGGATATCAGGGCATAGGTTTTTCAGTGCCGAGCAATCTCGTGCGGTCTGTAATGGAAGACCTTATTAAGTACGGCAAGAAAACAAGGGGCTGGCTCGGAGTTTCAATACAAAAATTAACGCCCGAGCTTGCCGAGAAATTCGGGATCAAAGATTCGGATGGAGCGCTTGTGGGCGATGTCGTAAAAGGCAGCCCTGCTGAAAAAGCGGGCATAATGCGCGGCGACATTGTTCTTGAGTATAACGGCAAAAAAATAAAGGATGCGGACAGCCTTAGGAATGCAGTTGCCCAGACAAAGGCAGGCTCTCAGATAAATATCAAGGTGCTCAGAAAAGGGAAAGAATATAATCTTACCGCAGCAATAACAGAATCTCCGAAAGAACCCGGTGAGGCAAAGATTGAGCCGCTTCATGATGATGCCAAGCGAGGCGATGCGCTGGCAGGGCTTGAAGTGATAGAGCTGACAAAAGAGATTGCCCAGCAGTTGGGGCTGAACAGAGATGAGAAAGGAGTGGTGCTTTTAAAGGTGGAGGCCGGAAGCGCGGCAGATGAGGCTAAACTCAGGAAAGGAGATGTCATACAGGAAATAGACGCCAAAAAAGTAGCCGGTATCAACGATTTCAATAAAATTGCTTCTACTATAAAGCCCGGCTCAACAGTGCTGCTCTTTATCAACAGAGGCGGACAAAAGTTCTATACGGCAATAAAGGCATCATAGGGGAAGTTTAAAATTAAAAATTTAAAGTGCAAAATCCAAGAAACAAAAATTTTATTTTTTTTGATTTTTAAATTTATGTATAAGCAGAAAGGAGGCAAATGAAATGATTTTTATTATTTTAAGGATAGCTGTATTTGCAGTTTTTTTAATGGCAGGTTATCTGCTTGGCAGTAAATATGATTCGCAGGTTATAGGCGCTGTATGGGGCGCAGCAGCCGGCGCTCTGGCCCTTTTTACGGAGACTGTTCTTAAAAAAATTTCCATAGGAATTGTGATTGGCGGAATATTCGGCCTTTCAGTAGGCCTTTTGTTTGCAAATCTGGTGCTATTCCCGCTGAAGGCAATTGTTCATGATTATTTGACTACGGCATTTCTCCTGAATGCATTATTCGGGTATACGGGATTGCTGATAGGGCTAAGGCGCGGCAAAGGGCTTACAATATCAGGCATACTCAGGCTTTTTAGGGGACAGGGGATTGAGGAGAACCTTAAACTGCTTGACACAAGCGTGATAATAGATGGCCGTATTGCCGACGTGTGCGAAGCGGGGTTTATAGAGGGGACCTTTATTACTCCTCAGTTTATCCTGCAGGAACTTCAGTATATTGCGGATTCTCCGGACCCTCTGAAGAGGGGGAGGGGAAGACGCGGGCTTGATGTCCTCCACAAGCTCCAGAAGATGTCCAACGTGACCGTGAAAATAGTTGATGAGGATTTCCCGAAGATAAAAGAGGTTGATTCAAAGCTTGTGGCGCTTGCGCGGCTGCTTGACGCAAAAGTAATAACCAATGACTTTAATCTCAATAAGATTGCCGAACTTCAGGGAGTGTCCGTCCTGAACATACATGAGCTTGCAAATGCCCTGAAACCGGTTGTGCTTCCGGGCGAAACCATAAAACTATTTGTCATCAAAGAAGGGAAGGAGCATAACCAGGGAGTTGCATATCTTGATGACGGCACAATGGTTGTTGTAGAGAACGGCAAGAGGCTTATCGGCAAAAATGTTGATGTTACCGTGACAAGTGTCCTCCAGACAACAGCTGGCAGGATGATATTCTCCAAGACAAAAGAGGATTACGAAAGAGAAAATTAAGGTGAAAGGAAAAGTTACAGCCATTGTTCCTGCAGCCGGTCTCGGGAAAAGATTCGGGCAGGAAGGCAATAAGCCGTTTCAGGCTCTTGGGAATAAACCGCTGATAGTGTGGGTTTTTGAGGTATTGGAATCAGTCAGCGAGATTTCGGAAATAATCCCTGTTTTTAAAAAAGACGATATGGCGCTTGGCTGCGATATCTTAGAGACCTTTAAGTTTTCAAAGATCCAAAGGATTGCAGCCGGAGGAAAAGAAAGGCAGGACTCTGTTTACAATGCACTTGCTTTAATAGACAAGGAAACAGATGCCGTGCTGATACATGACGGCGTGCGGCCGCTCATTGAAAAATCTATTGTTGAAGAATCCATAAAACAGCTCAGGAGAGTTGACGGGGTTGTTGCGGGTGTGCCGCTTAAAGACACGATTAAAAAAATTCTGAGTTTCGGGTCTCAGGGTTTAACCGAAGTTATGGTCCAAAAAACTTTAGATAGGAAATCTCTATGGGCGATACAGACGCCCCAGGTCTTCAAATATTCCGTGCTGATAAAGGCGTACAGAAAGGCGATGGACGAGAGGTTCTACTCAACAGACGATTCCGCAATAGTGGAAAAATACGGAGGCAAGGTAAAAGCAATAATGGGCTCTTACAGCAATATAAAGATAACAACCCCCGAAGACCTTGATATAGCAGAGCTTCTTTTAAGAAAAAGAGCAGGAGGCGCTGCATGAGAACAGGCTTTGGCTATGATTCCCACAGGCTTATCAGGGGCCGAAAACTCATCATCGGAGGGGCAGAGATACCTTTTGAAAAAGGGCTTGCAGGGCATTCGGATGCAGATGTCCTCTGCCATGCAATAATGGATTCTCTAATCGGCGCCCTTGGACGCGGAGATATAGGGAAACACTTTCCTGACACAGAACCTGAATGGAAAGATGCTTCAAGCATTGCCCTGCTTAAGAATGTGCTTGAGATGGCGAATCGTGATGGTTTTGAAGTCCTGTGGATAGACTCAACAATAATTGCGGAAAGGCCAAGGCTTTCGCCATACATTGATTCCATGAAAAAGGCTCTTAGCAGTGCAGGGATTCCTGCAGAACGTATCAATATAAAGGCAAAGACAAACGAAGGCATGGGTTTTACGGGTAGGGGCGAAGGCATTGCGGCATACGCAGTATGCCTGCTCAAAAAAGTCTGATTTGAATATGACTTATCTGCAATAACCCCCTTTCATCCCCCTTAAAGTAATGGGGAGAGAGGGGGTTAATTTTGTCATTGAACAATGGATAACAAAAATTTAGTTATAAATCTCAACAAACCAAAAGGGCTGACCTCGCAGCAGGCAGTTACAAAGGTCAAACGCATCTTCGCTGCGAAAAAAGCCGGGCACGCCGGAACGCTGGACCCGATTGCAACTGGCATCTTGCTTGTATGCTTGAACGAGGCGACAAAGATAACAAGATTCCTTGCAGATGCCGACAAGGAATATATTGCCAGGATGAAACTCGGCGAACGTACGGACACCTTAGACTCTGAAGGAAAAATAATTTATAAAGCGCCTGATTTCTCTGTTGATAAGAATCTTATAGAATCCGCGCTTGAGCGCCTCAGAGGCAATATTGAACAGATACCTCCCATGTATTCTGCAATAAAGGTCGCAGGCAAACCGCTTTACACGCTTGCCCGAAAAGGCATAGAAATAGAAAGACAGCGCAGAAGCGTAAATATATATAAGCTTGATATAACCGGCTTTACCCCTCCTTTTCTGGAGATACGGGTGTTATGCTCAAAGGGAACATACATCCGCACTTTGTGTGATGACATAGGAACAGCGCTCGGGACAGGCGCGCATGTGGTTGAACTTAAGAGGACCAAAATAGGCGATTTTATTCTTGAGGACTCAGCGGGATTTGACGAATTGCCTCATAAAGAAAAATCCACCCGTTCTATAGATTCTTCACTCGGCTGTCTTAAGGATATCATCCTCACTGCCGGTGACTTTACGAGAGCAATAAATGGGGCTGTGATTACGTCTGAGAGCTTACCCGAATTGCCGCCTGATTCGTATCTTAGGCTTAAAAGTCCTGACGGTAAATTGTTTGCAATAGGCAAGTCATTTGCCTTAGGCGGAGGCTCAGGGATAAAAATAGAGCGGCTGCTGCATATCCTTTAGACGTATGTGTGAATTGCCAATTCTTAAACCAATATCTTAAAAGTTTTACGAAAGCTTTTGATATATCTGGAAATTTTATATAAAAATAACTTGACAAGTTGCGTATTTTCTGGTATTTATTAAGTTATGCTTTTTGGCAGTAAAGGCTCTATAGGTTTAGACATAGGCTCAAGCTATTTCAAGGTAGTGCAGGTCAAAGACACCAAGAAGGGCTACGAGCTTGAACTTTTTGACACGCTTCCGATTGCGCCTGAGATTATAGTTGACGGCGCCATAATAGATTCGCTCAGGCTGGTAGAAGCTCTCAAGGAACTCACAAGAAAAGCCCGAGTAAAAACAAAAGATGCTGTTATAGGAATTTCAGGGCATGCCTCAGTGATTATAAAGCGTATCTCTCTCCATGAAATGTCAGAGGATGAGCTCGCCGAATCAATAAAATTTGAGGCGGAACAATATGTTCCGTTTGACATTGAGGACGTAAACCTTGACTTTCAGATACTCGGGCCCAGAGAAGAGCCCGGGCAGATGGACGTTATACTCGTTGCGGTCAAAAAAGACATCATTAATGAATATGTTGCAGTTGTAAAAGAGGCAGGACTGAATCCGATAATAGTGGATGTGGCTGCCTTTGCCCTTGAAAACATGTATGAAATCAATTACGAGATTGAACCTAACAGAAACGTGGCGCTGGTCAATATAGGAGCAAGCACAATAAATATAAACATCCTTAAAGGCGGGGTTTCCGTGTTCACAAGGGACAGCTCTCTCGGAAGCAATCTGTACACGGAAGCCATTCAAAAGGAATTCAGCGTTACCTATGAAAATGCCGAAAGGCTTAAAAGGGGAGAAGCCATAGAAGGCGTGTCTCCCGGAGACGCTTATTCTGTTGTTATGAATACCTCTGAGGATTTAATCAATGAAATAGGGCGCTCGCTGGATTATTACAAGAGCACTACGCTGCATGAAGACATACACGAGGTGCTGTTAAGCGGCGGCGGCGCGCTCATAAAAGATTTTCCGAGAGTCCTTTCGGAGAAAATAGGGGTTGAATCAAAGGCCGTAGAGCCGTTTAAAAATATTACCATCCCTTCAAAATTTGATTTTTCATATATACAGGAAATGGCGCCTATGGCGGCTATTGCCGTAGGGCTTGCCCTAAGGAGGCTTGGGGACAGATGATAAGAGTAAACCTCCTGCAAGTAAAACGCAAGAAAAAGCCAAAGGCTGTTCCGGTATTTATTATCAACAGCGTTCTGTTTACATTGGCGGCAGTCATTGCATCAGGGTATCTCTTCTACTATTTAAGCTCGCAGTTAGCGACGCTCCAGCAGCAAAAAAAGACTAATGAGACTTTAATAACAGACCTGAAGAATAAGATAAAGGAAGTAGAAAACTATGAATCCCAGAAACAAACCCTTGAAAAAAGAACAGGCATAATAGAACAACTCAAAAAAAATCAGAGCCTGCCCGTAAAAATCCTTTCGGAGATGGCAAGTGTGCTGCCAAACGGTGTCTGGCTTCAGTCTATGTCTGTATCAGGCAATGAAATAAAGATAAGCGGAACTGGTTTCACAAATGAGGATGTGGTTAACTATGAAAAAAATCTTAAAAAATCCGCTCTTTTTACGGATGTAGCCCTTCATGGAACGCAGAAGGCAACCTCAGGCAAGATAGTGACTTATCAGTTTAATATAACGTGCAAAGTAAAGGCAGGATAATGGCACTTAAACTTAATATAAAACTTGACCTGAAAAAGGTGCCCAAAGGCGCAAGAATAGCCATTGCTGTTGCGCCGGCAGTAATTATCGCAATACTGTTTGTCGTGCTTGTGTATATGCCTAAAACAAAGGAAGTCAAAAAACTTAATGCGGATATATCTAAGCAGGAAAATGAGATAGCCACAAATAAAACAAAGGCGGCAAAACTGGATATCCTTAAGATTGAAAACGACAAGCTCACTAAAAAACTCAAAGAGCTGCAAGAAAAACTCCCTGAAGAAGGAGGTATTTCTACGCTGATTCAGCAGTTGTCAGAGATAGCGTTAAAGTCAGACATAGACATATTGACATGGAGACCGGAGGCAAAAAAAGCTCATCCAAGCGGCATTGTTGAAGAAATTCCATTTTCCTTGACCATTACCGGAACTTATCACAACCTCGGTTCATTCTTCAGCAGCCTTACAACATTAAACAGAATTGTCAATCTGTCTGACATACAACTGAGAGATCCCAAAGCGCAAAAAGAAGAGGCATTATTAAGCATCTCGCTAAAGGCGACAACCTTTTCAGCAGTAAAAGAGAAGGGCAAATGATACAAAAGACAGAAAACAGCAGAGCAGCAGAGCAGCAGAGCAGCAGTAAAAACTACTGGTCTACTGGGCTACTGTCTACTGTTTGCTACATGCTGTCTACTTTCCTCATAGCTTTATTTTTTCTGGGCGCCTGTGACAAGAAAGCGGCTCCTTCAAAGGCTGCACCAGCAAAGACCGCACAAGAGGCTGCTCTCCAGCCTGCCGACGCAAAAGAGACTAAGGCAGCAGAAGAAGCGGTCACTTACGACAAAAAGGGGAAAAGAGATCCGTTTATTTCACTTGTTGTAACTGCAACAGAAAAGCCCAAGAAGGGCCAGACCCCTCTTGAAAATTATGATATCAGCGCAATTAAGATATTAGGCATAGTGTGGAATGAAAAAGGCAATTTTGCAACTGCAGTTTTACCTGACGGGAAGGCGTACACTTTAAGAGAGGGCATGACAATCGGGCTTCACGACGGGAAAATACACAAAATAAATAAAAACAAGATAATTATCATAGAAAAAATAAAGGATTATAAGGGACAGCTTAAATCAAAAGAAACAATTTTGAAACTCCGCGAGGGGGAGGAAGAATGAGACAAAACATGAAATACAGAATACAGAATGCAGAATACAGGGGAAAAAGGCAGTGGTTTTCTTATCTGCCATCTGTTATCTGCGGTTTTTTATTAATAACTTTAATAGCTGTTTCGGGCTGCGCAACCACAGCCGGCGTTCAGGAAGAAAGGCAGATCGCCACCCTGACTGCGATAGACATCACGGACAATACACTCAATATCAATGCGGACAAGCCCTTTAAATACACAATATACAAGCCTTCTGACCCGTATAAGACAATTGTGGAACTTCCGGATATGCGGCTCGGCATTGCAGCAGGAAAAATCAAATCTGAGAAAGCGGGCATAACAGAGATTATGCCTTCTCAAACAGATGAGCCGCTTTTAACCAAGCTTGAGATACTACTTTCTTCTCCTGCCGGTATTGTGCCGGCCTACAAGGGAACTCTGTTGACGCTCAACGTTATTAATCCTGAAGAAGAACTTAAAGCAAAGACAACTGAAAAGGCGGCTGAGGCTCCAAAGGCAGAGGAAACCAAGGTTGCAGCAGAGAAAATAGAAGACGCCTTTAAAGAAACTAAAACAGCAGAAACTGCAAAACCTGAAGAAAAACCAAAGGCAGCAGAAAAGGAAGAACCGGCGCTGCCCAAACCACCTGCGCAAAAAGAGCTTCATCCTGCAACATCAATTGTGAAGGTAAGTATTGAAAAAGAGCAGGATGTCCTGAAGCTGATAATAAAAGGCAACGGCGCTCTGAAGCCTAATGTTTTTGAACTTGACAGCCGGACAGTTTTAGACATGCCCAATGTCACGCTTGATGCCCCATTACCAAAGGCACAGTCTCCGCTTAAAGGACTCAGGACAGGAAAATATAAAGACAAAACAAGAATTGTGCTTGACATGAAAGAGAAAGCAAGCTTTAGCGTCACTGCAATAGAGGATTCTGTAATAGTGGCATTCCAGCTTTCTGAAAAAGAAATATATGCTGCAAAAGCTGAAAAGAAGGCTGAGACAGCAACGGGCGGAGAGGTAAAGACAGAAGCAAAAGCACAAACTGCAGAGCCCGAAAAACCCGTTGAAGGCAAATATAAAGGCCAGAAAATCTCTCTTGATTTTCAGGATGCAGACATTGGGCCGATATTCAGGCTCCTTGCCGACATAAGCGGATACAACTTTGTAATTGACCCTGCTGTAAAGGGCAAAATTACATTGAAGCTTATGAATGTACCGTGGGATCAGGCGCTTGATATAGTACTGCAGACCTTCGGACTCGGGAAATCCGTGGAAGGCAACATAGTATGGATTGCTCCCGTCAGCATGTTTGCCAAGATGTCAGACGAAAAAACAAAGGCAAAAGATGTGGAGGAAAAGGCAGAAGATTTGATGCAGGAAATAATACGCATAAACTATGCCACTTCCAGTGAAATTAGCGGCGCTATTGATAAAGGGAAACTGCTCAGCTCGCGGGGCGCTGTGACAATAGACAACAGGATGAACACTCTTATCATAAAAGATACGCAGAAGAGCATTAACAAAATAAAAGAACTTGTAAAAGTAATGGATGTTGCAAAACCGCAGGTTATGATAGAGGCCAAGATAGTTGAGGTGGGGAGCAATTACAGCGAATCCATGGGGATAAGATGGGGAGGTAATCTTGGAACCGCAAGTCCCCGTGTCGGTTTTGGTAACATTGACATTGCAAGCGGAACCTTTTCTGTGAATACTCCTATAGTAACTGCCGGGTCTGCAGCGACAAATCCAGGCGGTGTCTTAGGATTGAGCTTAGGAAGCGCAAGCACTGTGCAGGTGAATTTGTCACTTTCCGCCCTTGAATCAGTCGGCAAATCAAAGAGGCTGTCTAACCCTAAGATAATGACTATGGACAACGAGGCTGCCACTATTCAGCAGGGGGTAAGCATCCCTGTCCAGACTGTTAGCGCAGAAGGGACCAAGACGGAATACGTTAATGCAACCTTAAGCCTTGGAGTCACACCGAGGATTACGCCTGACGGCTATGTCCAATTAAAGATAAATGCAACAAACAATGCCCTTGGTATCCTCACGCCTCAGGGTTATGCCATAGAGACAAAGAGCGTAAATACACAGGCGCTTGTAAAGAACGGAGACACATTGGTTATTGGCGGAATATATACAACGAATACATCGGAAGGCGAGGAAGGCATACCGCTTCTGAGCAAAATACCACTACTCGGCTGGTTGTTTAAGACAAAGACACAGACAGGGCCTAATGTAACGGAACTGCTTGTCTTTATAACCCCGACAATAGTAACTAAGCCCTGACGGCTATTTATTCTGAGATGGCTATCAGATACCTTACGTCAGGCGAATCGCACGGCAAAGCCCTTATAGGAATCCTTGAGGGGATTCCCTCAGGGCTTTCTGTTTCTTCAGGCGGCATTGACGGAGACTTGAGAAGAAGACAGGGAGGACATGGCCGCGGCGGAAGAATGAAGATAGAGGCTGACCGCGCTCAAGTGCTGTCAGGCGTCCGCTTTGGCAAAACAATCGGCTCTCCGATAACCCTTCTTATTGAAAATAAAGACTGGCATAACTGGCAGGATATAATGAGCTCCGAGTTCCAGCTTCCAAGTTTTAAGCAAAAAGAAGTCACCAGCCCGCGACCGGGGCATGCCGACCTTGCCGGCGCAGTTAAATATGATACCCATGATATGAGAAATATCCTTGAGCGCTCAAGCGCAAGGGAAACGGCAATGAGGACAGCGCTTGGAGCAATAGCAAAAAAATTCCTGTCTGAGTTCGGCATCAGAATAGGCAGTTATGTCATACAAATTGGCGAAGTTAAAAGTTCAGAATTAAAAGCTAAAAGTTCCGAAAAAGAACTTTTAGCTTTGTTCAAGATTGCCGAGATGTCTCCTGTGAGATGTCCTGACAAAAGCGCATCTCAAAAAATGGTCCAACTGATAGACAGGGCTGTAAAAGAGGGAAACTCACTTGGCGGAGTCTTTGAGGTGTTTGCGACAGGCGTCCCTGTCGGCCTCGGCAGTCATATACAGTGGGACAAACGGCTTGACGGAAAACTTGCTCAGGCCTTGATGTCTATTCAGGCTATTAAAGGGGTTGAAATCGGCAGGGGTTTTGACATGAGTGGAAAATCAGGTTCAGAAGTAATGGATGAGATATTTTATAAAAGTGCAAAGTTTTATAGAAAAACAAACAATGCAGGCGGCATTGAAGGCGGGATGACAAACGGGATGCCGGTAATAATAATAGCAGCGATGAAACCGATACCCACCTTAAGAAAACCCCTTAGTTCTGTTGATATTAATACAAAGAAGCCAGTTAAAGCAGCCTATGAGCGGTCTGATATATGCGCTGTGCCTGCTGCCGGAGTCGTAGGCGAGGCAATGACAGCGCTTGTTATAGCTGGCGCATTCCTTGAGAAATTCGGCGGTGACAGCATATTGGAAGTGAAGAGAAACTACAATTCCTACCTGAACTATCTTTCCAAATTCTGATGCTATCATAGGCTTTATGCCTGCTTGCCGGTCAACCTCTGATTGACATAATCTTAGATATAATGTAAAAAATACGCTATGAAGAATATCGTGCTGACCGGCTTTATGGGAACCGGAAAATCCGAGGTGGGCAAAGAGCTTTCAAGAGTTCTCGGCTGGCAGGTCATAGACATTGACACAGAGATAGAAAAATCCCAAAACATGAAAATAACCGAAATATTTAAGCAGTTCGGAGAGCCCAGGTTCAGGGACCTTGAGACAGAGATGATAAAGAACCTTTCCAAAAATAAGAATGTTATTATTTCAACAGGAGGCGGCGCTGTCTTACGGCAGGAAAATATGGACGCCTTGAGGGAAAGCGGAGTGATAATCTGCCTTACAGCCGCGCCTGAGACCATACTTAAACGCACGAGCAATAATAATGACAGGCCATTGCTTCAGGCGGAAAATCCTCTGAAGAAAATCAAGGAACTCCTTGAATTCAGAATGCCGTATTATCAAAAAGCGGATATAATAGTAGATACTGAAAACAAGAAACCGTTTGAAGTTGCCGAGGAGATAATTGAGATATGGAAAAAGTAAGAGTCAATCTGCAAGAGAGAAGCTATGATATTTGTATCGGAAGCAATATCATTGAGAAGATTGGCCCTAAGCTGAAATCTTTGAGTTCATGCCGGAAGATTGCAGTAATAAGCAACCCGGCTGTAAACAGATTTTACGGCAAGAAAGTTCTGAATTCCATAAAGTCATCGGGATTTGACGCCATTCCCGTGATAATCCCCGACGGCGAAAAATATAAGGACATAAGCATAGTCCAGAAGATTTACGGCGAACTGCTCAAACACAGGCTTGACAGAAAGTCCGCTCTCATTGCGCTCGGCGGAGGAGTTATCGGAGACATAACAGGCTTTGCAGCATCAACATACATGAGGGGAATTGATTATATACAAATTCCGACAACACTGCTTGCTCAGGTTGACAGCTCTGTAGGCGGCAAAACAGGTGTCAACCACAAGCTCGGCAAAAACATGATAGGCACATTCTACCAGCCCAAGCTTGTGTGGATAGACATTGATACATTAAGGACATTGCCGAAAAGGGAACTCCTTGCAGGACTCGCCGAGGTAATCAAATACGGCGTGATATGGGATGCAAAGCTGTTTGCGTTTTTAGAGAATAACAGAGACAAAATTATCAGCCTTGATAGGAAGGCATTAACTTACCTAATCAAACGCTCCTGTGAGATTAAGGCAGCGGTTGTCTCAAAGGACGAGAGAGAATCGGGCCTCCGCGCAATCCTCAATTACGGGCATACGATAGGCCATGCGATAGAAACAGCTACAGGATATAGAAAATATCTTCACGGCGAAGCTCTTGCCATCGGAATGCGTATTGAGGCAAGGCTGGCAGAGAGGCTTGGTTTCATTACAGGAAGGACAGCTCAAAGAATAAAAGCCCTTATCGATGAGTATTGCCTTCCGTCGGAAATGCCCGCAAAGATAAATCTCAAATCAATGATGTCATCAATGCAGCTTGACAAAAAGTCAGTTGCCGGAGAGTTGAAGTTTATACTGCCCGAGCGCATTGGAAAGGTGAGGATTCAGAAAATGGCGTTGAAGGTCCTTTCTACTGATTTACGCCCAGCTTGATAACCTCATCATTCAAATCACTGTTTATATAACTGCCGGGTGATATCCCTTTTATCATAACTCCCATTCCGCTGTCATCAGAGGCATGGCCTTGTCCGTCAGTGGTGAATGTATATTCATCATCCCCCTGCATGTCTATAAATATCCCGATGCTTTTGTTTGTTGCCGCGCCCTGAACCAGAGTCCCTCCCCAATACTTATCGTTTCCTTGAGCATCTTCAAAAAATCCTATGCCAAAATCATGACCCAGTCCTTGAGCAACGCCGAATGAGGCATAATAAGAATCATCCCCTTTTTCATCAATAAGAACGCCTGCTGTTGAATGAATCCCTGCGCCTTGCGAATACCTGCCTGAAATGTACTGGTCATTTCCTGATTTATCATGCAATATGCCCAGGCCATAGTAGTAAGAGGACCCTTGTGCAAAATAATCCGCAATGTATATATCATTGCCTTGCTCATCCGCAAGAATTCCGATGCCGCCCGGAATTCCATTAATCCCATTTGCCGGTCTTATGCCGTGCCCAAAACCCTGCCCCATGCTTTGTGTGGCTTTTAACGGATCGCGAAAGTCGGATTCAAGGCCGCCCAGATGGTAGTAATCATTTCCGGCTTTATCTATCAAAATGCCTGCCCCTCCGAAAAGGCCATAGCCCTGTCCTCCGTATAAACAGGAATATTTGCTGTCGCCCCTCCCATTTATAGCAATTCCTAACCCCATCTGAGCTGTTCCCTGAGAAAAGCTCCTTGAATTCAAAACACTGTTCCCGTCGCCATGATATAAAATACCGATTCCCCAGAACCCTGCTCCCTGGCTGCCGTCCAATGAGACGAATGTATCATTGCCTCCGAGGTCTAAAAGAAAACCTCCTCCCAGAACTCCGGCTCCCTGGGAAAAATTATCCTTGCTGACATAACGGTCATTGCCGCTAAAATCAACCACAAGCGCTGCAGGCATTCCTTCTCTTGTTCCGCCCGCGTTATTAAGATACAGGTCATCGCCGCCCAAATCAATAATCAGGGCTGCATCTTTTTTATAAACATTGGCTCCTTCTCCGCCCACTATCACCTTCCCTATCGGGGTCATAGCTTCATATAATATTGCCTTTTTGTTATGTCCGAAACGCATGGCAATATCCCCTCTCAAAACAGATAAATTATCGCGCGTTAAAAAATGCATAAGAGGCAAGAATGCATCAAATAGTTTTTTACGGTCTATTTTCATGGAAATCTCTAATATGCTGTTCCATTGCTCGTCCATCCACGGCTTTAATGCCTTTGCCCTGAAAAGCGCCCGTTCTTCGGAGGTCAGATTGCTTAATGTCTGCTCAACCTTATTTTTTGTTAATTCCATTACCCTGATTAATTCAGGGAAGGTTATCTCAACAGAGCTGTCAGGGTTATTTATTTCAATATCAAGAAAATGTGCAGACGTTTTTAATATATTCTCCATGCGCCAGTCATAATCATGAATAGGCGCAGTGATATTTCGGGACATTCCCTTTGCAACTGCTCCTGCGGACAAGGGATGCCGCATAATGTAAGTAATCTCTTTTAACTGAAGGCTGTTGTATTCTTTTTCATACGGCCATCCGAAATTATGAATAGCATTTGACCGGTGATATAAGCCATCAAAAATTTTATTGAATAAAGGATGCGCATTTCTGGCGTGAATATTATTCTCAAGTTTGGAAATTTGACCCGGACAATTCTCAATGCCGGGATGAATTGCTTCTTCATTTTGACGCATCGGCATTGCGGCAAGCTTAACGCTGAGTGAGAGTCTCTGGTTATCGCGCAGGACTTCTATGTTTACTACTGAGCCGATTTTCTGCTGTTCAATCATTTTCTTGAATAGCGCAACAGCATTCCCCTGATTATTGCAGGTTTGGGTTCCGCCAAATGAGAGAATAATATCGTCTTTTTTTATGCCTGCTTCTTCAGCAGGGGTTCCGCGGATAACCTCAGGGACTTTGATAAAAAAGTTTTCCGCGCAGGAATAACCTGATTCCTCCAGTTTTTCAGGGGCAAGATGGATTCCAAGAAATGGCACAGGCTCTAAAACAGGATGTTCTCCCCTCTGCACATGAAGCAGGCTGCAATATAATTCTGCTTCGGAGGATGCTGAAGGTTTTGCCGGAGATAGAAATTGCCCATTACATGAAGCAATGAAAAAGGCAGCAATTAGTACGCAAAGATAAAACATTTTATCCTTTTAACAAAAATTTCCTCACATCCCCTACTCTCATAGTTACCTTTTGCGTGTCAAGGTATTCAAGAAAAGGGAGGGCGTATTTGCGGGAGGTATTGAGTATGTCCCTGAACTCTGCTACTGTCATCTCTTTTTTCTTGCCGAAGAAGTCTTTAAGCAGAGCAAATATCTTTTCGTAAATAGGCTTTGTAATATACATCGTTTCATTAATTCTCACGATACTTCCCTGTTTTGCCATGAGTTTAAGAATATCATCAAGCTGCTTGGGCTGCATCTTGAAGGCTGTGAGGAGTTCGTCCTTTAAAGGAGGCTGAAACCCTGCCTGCTCAAGCATATTCAGAATCTTTGTCTCAATGCCTTTATCAACTTCTGAAAGCGAGACCCTGAAACTTGACAGGCGCAAAAGGTCTTTATCTATCACAACATCTTTCATGGCGTTGAGCAGAGAATTAAAAATCTTCTGCTCAATCTTTACCTGAGCTCTTATCTCTTCTTTTGGCATCCCTGTCTTTAATGGATTTTGCTTGTGGAAGCGATTGAGGATTTTGTTAATTCCTTCTTTGATTGAATTGACCAAATCGCTGTGGATAAGCGCATCTTCTGATTGAACGATTATGCTCCTTTCTTTTAACAATCTTACAGCGTCTTTTACTGCAGGAACATCCGCATTTATCCAGCCTTCCAATGCCGCAAGCGGCATTCCATTCATACCGGTTTTTTTTATCTTCATGGATATTTTCTCATCAAGTGAGCCGTTTTCAAAAACCTTCAAATCTTCTATGCCTTCGGCCTTTTTCCTCTTGCCGGGATGAGAGTCAAGGATTTCTCCTCCGCCGATTGTCTCAACAGGCGAAAACCTTCTTATAATATATCTGTCTCCTGACATTGAGATTACCGGAGACTGAAGCCTAAGCTGACAAAAACAGCTTTCTCCTGTCTTTAGTTCATCATGGTCGTAAAGTATGATCCTCGCAATCACCTCGGATGTCCCTGAATGAAAATGAACGAGACTTCTGTTTTTTAATAGAGGAGCATCCTTCAGAAGTTCTATCTTTGCATCCACTGCCTTTGTAGTAGAAAACCTCTCAGGCAAAACAACTACATCGCCCCTGCTGAGGCTCTCTTTCTCTACGCCAGAAATATTTACCGCAACCCTCTGGCCTGCATAGGCAGTCTTTATAGATTTCCCGTGGCTGTGAAGGCCACGCACCTTGCTGTTAATATTTGCGGGAAGTATTTCAACGGCATCATCAACAGAAATACTTCCGGAAATCGCAGTGCCAGTTACAACCGTTCCGAATCCTTTTAAAGTAAAAACCCTGTCTATCGGAAGCCTGAAGAGTCCTTTTGTAAGTTTTGGCTTAACTTTTAAGGCCACCTCTCTGATTTTTTCCTTCAGGAGTTCTATATTCTTTCCTGTCTTTGATGAAACAGGGATTATATCCGCTCCTTCAAGAAAGGTCCCCTTCACAAAATCCTTCACTTCTTCTGAAACAAGTTTTATCCAGTCATCTTCAACAAGATCTGCCTTTGTAATCACAATCAGCCCTGATTTGATTTTAAGAAGATTGCATATTGAAAGATGCTCTCTGCTCTGAGGCATTATGCCTTCATCTGCGGCAATGACGAGGACGACGATATCTATGCCGCCCGCGCCTGCAAGCATATTTCTTACAAGCCTCTCATGCCCGGGGACATCAACAACCCCCACAGTGAGCCCGTCAGGATAAACAAGGTCTGCAAACCCAAGGTCAATCGTGATGCCCCGTTCTTTTTCCTCTTTCAGCCTGTCAGGGTCTATGCCTGTCAAAGCCTTGACCAGAGCGCTCTTGCCATGGTCAATATGTCCTGCTGTGCCGAGTATTACATAGTGCATAAATTCATTATATTGTAGTAATCTTTATATGTATAAGACAATGAAAAAGATTGCGATAACAATGGGTGATGCAGCAGGAATCGGGCCTGAGATAATTGCCAAAGCTCTTTACTGCGCCGAGATACGCGGCTGCGGCACGCCTGTTGTCATTGGTGACCGCACTGTTATGGAAGAGGCAATAAGCCTGCTCAAACTTCCGCTGAAATTGCGGATTATAAACTCTTCTGATGAATCAAAGGCAGCGGCAGGGACAATAGAGCTTATTGACATAGGAGAGATTAAAAAATTTGAAAGAGGAAAACCCGCTGCTGAAAATGGCAGGGCGTGTGTGAGTTATATCAAGAAGGCTGTTGAACTTGCCCTGAAGAAAAAAGTTGACGCTATTGTCACTGCACCTATTTCAAAAGAGGTATTGAAGATGGCAGGCATGAAATGGCATGGCCACACTGAAATGCTTGCCGAGCTTACAGGCACAAAAGATTATGCGATGATGCTCATCGGAGGCGATTTAAAGGTGATACTCGTCACAATACACACATCTCTTAAAAGCGTTCCGGCTATGATTAAAAAAGAAAGCATATTAAAGACAATCCGGCTTGCAAAAAAGGCGTGCGATATGCTGGATATAAAAAATCCACGGATTGCAGTCGCAGGATTAAATCCCCATGCCGGAGAAGCAGGCATATTCGGAGACGAAGAAAAAAATGATATTATCCCTGCAATTGAAGAGGCAAAGAAACTTGGGATACCGGTAACAGGCCCCTATCCTCCTGATACAGTCTTCCATAAAGCATACAAAGGGGCGATTGATATGGTTGTCTGCATGTATCATGACCAGGGACTTATTCCTTTAAAGATGATTGCATTTGAGCAGGGGGTGAATGTAACAGTCGGGCTGCCGATTATCAGGACCTCACCTGACCACGGAACTGCTTATGACATTGCATGGAAAGGAATTGCCAACCCGGCAAGCATGCTTGAGGCAATAAAACTGGCGGCAAGGCTTAAGATATAATTCCCTCGGTCTTTATCACAAGCCATGTCGTGCGCTCTTTTTCAAGGAAGAGTTTTATGCGCGCAGGGGTCTGGAGGTCGCCGATGATATAGCCTGTCCGGCTTCCGATAGTTGCGATAACACGGAGGTCAAATTCAGCAGTTGCCAGTTTTTCTTTTACCTCTATTCTTAGGTTTTCATATTCTATCTTTATGCCTGAAAGAGATTTGAACTGGCTTTCAAGCACTTTTTTAATAAGTATGTAAGTAAGTCCCTTTTCATCCTGATAACTGAACGAAACCTTTGCCATGACATTATCAATCTCTTCTTTTTCTACTGCTGTTGCGCCTTCTTTGATGAGTTTTTTAATTCTTGCCTCATCAGAGGGCCAGAGGAAATAGATAAGCACCGGAGAAATGATTAAAAGGAAAAGCAATATGGCTGATTTCTTACTCATGCTGTTTAAACAAAGATAGGCACCATATAGTATTTGAGCGGTTTTATTTTACCGATATTCCTTAAACTATATTTGAAAAATAAAGAGGGAAAATTCCTCGGAGGGCGATAGACCGAGAATGAGCGAGAATGCTGTATGGTGTCTATCCAAATCATACTAACCCTCATTGGTTATATTATATTTCACATCAACCTTGATGTCCTTTCTCAGCGAATGATAAACAGAGCAGTATTTCTCCTGAGAGAGAGCTATAACCCTGTCCATCTTCTTGGGCGTAATGTTTTTCCCTGAGATATTTATGACCATCTCCATAGTCTTATAGTATTGCGGCGGCGTGAGATTTCTCTCGCCCGAATAATCAATCTTAAAGCTTGTTATTTCCGCCTTCATCTTCCGCAGAAATGACACTACATCTATCGCAAGGCATCCTGCAACGCTCATTAATAAGGTTTCTGTAGGCGAGCATCCCCATTGGAATTCAGCGTCATAATCAACCTCTTCGCCCCGCTGAGTCCTGCCGTGAAATATCAACTCCTTTTCCCATGTTAAAGCGCCCTTGTTTACAGGCGGTATCTTTTCCTTATAACCTGTAAGGTCTAATGATTCTTTTTCCATACTTTCTCCTTTCCGTGTAAAACCATTTCAGCTATATTGCTTAAAAGCGTTTGCATCACAAGAAGATTTTATCAAAGAATCCTAAAAAAAGTCAGCAGGAGTGATTTTTTGCTTTTTCCGTGAATTCTCTGAAATTTACCTCTCCCCTCTGCCTTGACAATGTGGTCTCATGCATGAATAATTAACTGCATGGCAACGAAGGCGACCCGCAAAAAAAAGCTTCAATCTTTTTTGTTGAGATTATTGCAGGTGGGCAAAATAATTTTGCCAAGTTTTTACAAGCCCCCCTTGCAGCCTAAGTCCGGTAAAAAATCAAAGGGTTCCCCTTTCTCAGATGCGGTAATTGAGGGACGAGGATGATGAAACTCGGCATATTCGGCGGGACGTTTAACCCTGTTCATTACGGGCATCTCACTGCCGCAGTAGAGGTGAGGGAAAAACTCGGGCTCAATAAGATTATCTTTGTGCCGTCAGGCAACCCGCCGCTTAAGGATACAGAACTTGCGGACGCGAAGCACAGGTATAAGATGGTGAAGCTTGCCGTATCTAAAAACCGTTTTTTTGCTGTTTCTGATATTGAATACAAAAAGAAAGATAAATCCTATTCCGTAGATACCATTGAAAAACTGCGCTGTATCTATCCCGGGGCAAGGCTTTACTTTATAGCCGGCATTGATGCTTTTATTGACATCCCCAACTGGTGGCAGCCTGAGAGGCTTGTCAGCCTTGCGGATTTCATTATCGTCTCAAGGCCGGCCTTTAAATTCGCAGGACTTGCCTCTTCGCCGTACCTGAAGATAAATAAAAGCATCCTCAAAAAACTTGATAGCGCAAAACTCGGGCAGTATAAAACAAAATTAAAGAGCGGGAGGGAAGTGATAATGATGCGCATCACGCCCATTGAGGTATCGGCAACCGGCATAAGAAAGATGGTAAAACGCGGCAAAAGCATAAAAAACCTATTGCCAGAAGAAGTTGAATCCTATATAATTACTCATAAGATTTATAAAGTTAAGAGTTGAAAGTTGAGAATTAAGAGTTTCAGGCTTAAGAACTTTTAACTTTTTACTTCTAACTTTTAACTCCAATATGGAGGGGAGGATAATCCTTTAATAAAAAGTAAAGCCAAAGCCCTTGCAGCAGCAAAGATAGCAATGGACAAGAAAGCCGTGGATGTGCTTGTCCTTGAGCTGAAAGGATTGTCCATCATTGCAGATTATTTCGTTATCTGTTCGGGAGAAAGCACAACTCAGGTCAGGGCAATTGCCGGAGCAATAGAAGAGGACTTTTCAAAAAAAAGCATTCGTCCTGCGGGAATTGAAGGGCTGAATTACAGCCACTGGGTTTTAATGGACTACGGAGATATCATTATTCATGTGTTTGAAGAAGAAACAAGGGCATACTATCAGCTTGAAAAACTCTGGCTTGATGCGCCAAGAATACACGCAGAAGGAAAGGGCCATAACTGACAATGGGTAAAATCGCAATATTCATATTCATACTTTTTCTTGCCGGGCTTGGCGGTTTTGCATATGTCAACCAGGAAATAACAACAATCAAGATACCTTTCGGCGACGCGTATGAGACTCCCAAGATAGCACTGATACTCTTTTCAAGTGTTGCAGGAGCGCTTGCGATGCTCATTGTATTTACCATAAGAGACACAAAACGCTTTATAGATAACCTTCAGTATCAGCGCAAACAGAAAAAAGAGGCAAGGGTTCAGGAGATGTATTCAAGGGCGCTGAATGCACTTCTTGCTCACAATGAGGATGAAGCAAGGGAATCGCTTGAAGGCATCCTTGCGGAAGATCCGAAACATCTTGACGCGCTGCTAAGGCTCGGAGACATCGCATCTGCCGAAGAGGAATATCAGAAGGCAACAGGTTTTTATAACAAGGCGTTTGCTTCCAATCAGCAGAATCCCGAAGTGCTTTTCTCTCTTGAAAACCTGATGGAAAAAACGGGAAGGTGGGCAGAGGCGCTGAATTACATAGAGAAGATACTTGACATAGATACCGATAACCTCAGCGCTCTCTACAAAAAGAGGGCTATCCTTGAAAGGGATGAAAAATGGGATGAGCTTGTTGATGTCCAGAAGACGATATTGAAACATGAGCATACTGAAAAAGACCGTCAGAGAGAGCAGATGAACCTCCTCGGATATAAGTATGAATACGGCCGTTACAGCCTTGAACGAGGGGATATTGAAAAGGCAAAGAAACTTTTTAAGACCCTGCTCAAGATGGATGTGAATTTTGTGCCGGCGTACATAGGGCTTGCCGAGGTAATGCTCAGGGAAGGCGAGTCAGAAGATGCCGTAGATTTTCTTGAGAAAAGCTATGATCAGACAGCGTCCATGATAGTTCTTGCAAGGCTTGAAGACCTTTTGATAAGCATCGGGGAACCTTCAAGGCTCATAAGGCTTTATGTGAACAGCCTGTCAAAGACGCCTCAGAACCATGCGCTGAGATTTCTGCTTGGCAAACTCTATTACAGGCTTGAGATGATAGATGATGCCTTTGAAACGTTTTCTTATGTTGATGCAAGCGGCATGGCGTCACCGGAACTTTATCAGATAATGGGCGACCTCTATCTCAGGCGAAATCAATGCGATAAGGCAGCAGTGGAATTCAAAAAAGCTGTTGACATGAAAATAGCGTTCCGGCTTCCTTACTGGTGTTCAGCCTGCGGCTACTCATCACAGGACTGGTCCGGCAGATGCCCGAGCTGCAATAACTGGAATACATATACGTTCAAACTTCATGGCTCAGGCAAAATTTAAAAAGGGCGCCGTGGTCTTGGATACGAGCCTCTTTGTAAATCCTGAGGTTCGCGAGAGCTTCGGCAGGACACCTACAGAGGCGCTTGAAAATTTCCTTTCTTTAGCAGCGCAGATTCCTCACCTTGAGTTCTATATGCCGCCATCCATATTTGAGGAACTCCTTAATTTCATACAGCCTGAAAATATATCGGGAGACCTGCTCGTTTACCTTCAGCAAAAACCACCTAAGAAACATGAGCTTACATGTCCTGCATTTCTGCTCTATGAACTTATAGAAGACATTAGAGAGAGGATTAATAAGGGGCTCAGGGTGGCAGAAAAGGCTGTGAGAGGCGTTTCAAAAGCAGGCGAAGAAGATATTATTAAGGACATGAGGAGAAAATACCGGGAGGCCTTGAGGGAAGGCATTATTGACAGCAAGGAAGATGTGGACCTTATCCTGCTTGCAAGGGAGCTTGATGCGTTACTGGTAACGGCAGACCAGGGAATAATAAAATGGGCTGAAAAATTAGGGATTAAATGGCTGGTGTCTGCCAAGTTCAAAGAATACCTTCAAAGCTCCATCAAAAAAGCTGAGATGTCGGCAGCGCACTAAGCCGGGAATTTTTGCAGGGCACTGCATCTGTCTTTTGGCAATATTAAACTATCTTTTTTAAAGTGCAGACATTGTGCTATAGACTAAGCTTTTATCTGTCCCATGCGGTGGCTATCCGCTCCACTTCGTGTCGTCTTCAGCCCCCATTCTGACAGACCCGTGAATCTTGCCTCAATCCAGCCGCAGTGCCTTGATGTGAATGTTTTATTTCCCTATGCAGAAATTGCTGAATATCCTGTTCAATATATCATCTGTTGTTACAGCGCCCACAATCTCTCCGAGACTATCAAGGATAGACCTGAATTCAATTGCGATTATCTCAAGAGGCCTGTCGGTTTCAATTGCCTTAATTCCATTTTTTAGAGAATCATAGGCAGACCGGATTGCAATCTTATGCCTGAGGTTTGTAACTATAACACCTTCCTTCTGCTCTTTCCAGTTTTTCACCGAGGACTGGAAGATAGTTTTTTTCAATTCTTCCAGTCCATCACCGCGTTTTGCGGAAATACGCAGAACATGTGAGGAGTAAAGCAAAAGGCGTGAGGCGAGCGCGTTCTCTTCGAATGAAATGTCGGACTTGTTGATTGTAGTTATTGTATTCTTATCCTTGACCCTTTCAAGCATCTCTATGTCTTCATCTTTCAATGGCTCGCTGCCGTCAACCACTGCAATAACCAAATCTGCATCTTCCATGGCTCTTATGCTTCTTTTAACTCCTTCTTTCTCTGCCATGTCATGCGATTCTCTTATGCCTGCCGTGTCAATTATGCGAAGCGGCAGGCCGTTGATATTCAGATATTCTTCAATGGTGTCTCTTGTTGTTCCCGGCGTATCCGTGACAATAGCCCTATCTTTCTGGAGAAGCGCATTAAGGAGCGAAGACTTTCCGACATTAGGCTTTCCCACGATTGCCGCTGCAAGCCCTTCTCTGAAAAATCTGCCTTCGTCGTAGCTTTTTAAAAGGGACTCAAGCTCTTTCAGAATTGTCTCTGCTGATTCAATAATCTCCTTCTTTGATGCAAGCTCTATGTCCTCTTCAGGAAAATCTATGTAGGCCTCAATGAAAACGCATATCTTTGTAATCTGCTCTCTGAGATTCAAAATCTTTTCAGAGAGTTTTCCTCTCAGTTGTTCAAGAGCGATTCTGCGCGACTCATCCGTCTTTGCCCTTATGAGGTCCAGCACTGCCTCTGCCTCACTGAGGTCCAGCCTTCCGTTTAAGAAGGCCCTTTTTGTGAACTCTCCGGGTTCGGCAAGCCGCGCCCCGCTTTTAACTGCAAGTTCAAGCACATCTCTCAGAGGCGACATCCCGCCGTGGCAGTTAATCTCTACAATATCTTCTCTGGTGTAGGTATTCGGCGTGCGCATAATTGAAACAAGAACTTCATCCACGGTCTCATTTGTGGCAGGGTCTTTTATAAAGCCATAGATTATTTTGTGAGAGGCTGAATCGGAAAGAGATTTGCCTTTAGAGGAATGAAAGAGCCTGTCAGCTATTTTTATTGCGTCTTTTCCGCTTAGCCTGACAATGCCTATTCCGCCTTCTCCGGCAGGTGTTGAAATAGCGGCTATGGTGTCATCTGGAATCATAATTAATAGTATAACTTAGGAAAACACAACATAGTGAAAACACAACATAGTGAAAACACAACATAGTGAAAACATCCCATAATTGATTTTATACAAAATTTACTCTTTAGAAAATCTTCGAGGTGTGTTATATTTTACTCAGTTTTAGGAAAATACGACAGTTCGTATAGTAACCGTTAGTGAGGGAAAGTAAAATGCGATTTACTTATAATTTCTTAATCCTTTTAACTGTATTAATTTTGATGCTTTTCAGCTGTGTTGCAAAACAGTCCATCGTCACAAGCGAGTATATAGAACAGCAAATGTTAGGAATCGACTATTCCAACGGTATTAATGAAAAAGAAGCTATTGTTTTAGCTCAAAACTATCTTTTTAAAAATCCCCCTGACAAATCTACAAATCCTGCAAAAACAGATGTAGATATTAATCGCTTTAATGTAAGAGAATTTGAAGATAGATTTAACATTAAATTTGATTTTAAGTTTGACAACGGAAAGCCTTTTATGTATCCATTTTTTTGGTCTGTAATAGTTGACAAAAATACGGGACAAATACTGTCATCAGGTTTTGCAGGGCATAAATAATTTCTGACGGCTGAAGCTCTAACCTGTCGTTCCACGCCGACCGCTTCGCGGCGTGCGCACTCATCGTTATAAAAATTAGTTGACAAAAAATGCAGTACATGTACAATATTATGTACATATGCACAAATATGAGGGAGGTTTAACAAGATGAGAGCAATTACATATACGTCTGCTCGCGGCGATTTAGCTAAGACTATGAAAAAGGTATGTGACGATCATAATCCTATTGTCATAACTCGCAAAAAAACTGAAGCTGTCGTCATGATTTCTTTAGAAGATTATGAATCACTTAATGAAACAGCTTACCTCTTGCAAAGTCCTAAGAATGCTAAACGTCTTATTGAATCTATTAAGGAACTTGAAAAGGGCAAAGGTAAAGAGCGGGATTTATTAGCTTGAAACTAATTTTTTCAGAAAATGCATGGGAAGATTATCTTTACTGGCAAAATACTGACAAACAAATCCTGAAGCGTATTAACGAACTAATAAAAGACATTCAGAAAAATAAGTATAAAGGCATTGGAAAGCCGGAACCTTTAAAGCATAACCTTTCCGGATACTGGTCACGCCGAATTAATAATGAACATCGCCTTATATATAAAATTGAAGAAGATAAAATAATGATAGCTCAATTAAGATACCATTATTAGATTATACCAATCGCATAGACCTGATGCTGATTAACCTTCTTTGGTTTTGCATTAATGCGGTTGCCGCTTTGCTCATGCTTCGCGTTACGCTTTTTCTTTTGCCAATTTCCTGTTCACATAAAACTGCTGGGCAATTGAAAGCAGGTTGTTCACCAGCCAGTAAAGCACAAGCCCTGACGCAAAATTAAGAAACATAAATGTAAATATAATCGGCATGAGCATCATCATTTTCTGCTGGGCAGGGTCGGCAGACGATGGCGTCATCTTCTGCTGGATGACCATTGTGAGGCCCATGGCAATTGGCAACGGCCCAACAGCGAAATCTCCTATCAATGGAAACCATGAAGGGATATGTCCGAAAAGCGTGTCCGGGCCTGAGAGGTCTGTTATCCAGAGCATGAACGGCGCGCCTCTTAATTCAACGGCAATTGAAAGTATTGTATAGAGAGCAAAGAACACAGGAACCTGAAGGAGCATCGGCAGGCAGCCTCCGAGGGGATTTACCTTATGCTTTTTGTAAAGCTCCATCATCTCCTTCTGCATCTTCTGCGGGTCTTTCTTATCTTTGTATTTTTCCTTTATCTCATTCATCCTTGGCTGTATATCCTGCATTTTCTTCATTGATGCCTGGCTCTTATTTATCAGCGGGATAAAGGGAATTCTGGTTACAATTGTCAGGAGCACTATGGCCCATCCGTAATTGCCCATGAATTTATAAAAGAATTTCATAAGCCAGAACAACGGCCTTGATATAATGGAGAAAAATCCGAAGTCAACAATGTGCTCAAGCCCCACATCTAATTTTTTGAGGCTGTCGTGTTCTTTGGGGCCTGCGTAGACAATGAAATTATTAATGCCGGATTTGCCCTTGAATGCGATAACTGAGGCATCCTGAACTTTCCATGCCTTTGCCTCATCCATCTGTGTGAGAGGCACAATCGCTGAGAAAAAGTATTTGTCCTCTTGAGCTATCCATCTCAGCCTGCCCTGATAGCTTTGGGTTTCTTTTAGTTTTTTCGCGTCAAATTCTATCCTCTCTGCGTCTTTCAGAAGTACAGGCCCGCGATGCGCTGATTCGTCTTTTCTGTCATGGATTCCGAAGTCGGTGCCTGTGGTTATCCAGTACTCAGGCAATCCTGCAACTTCATCCTTAAGGTCAACCTTGTAGCTGTCATTATAAAAAGTGTAAGTTCTTCTTACAGAATATTCAGAGGTTGCGTATTCAAAGGCAATGGCGCCTGTGTTTTTATTTTCATCAAGTTTCTGGTCTCTTCCGGATATTCTGAAATTTACACTTGCAAGATTAAAGTTATTTTGAGAGCCTATGCTGAGAGGCTGATAAACGCTCTGTCCCTGCTGAAGGACCACAGGCAGCCCATCTTTATCTTTATGCTTTTTTAATTCCCATTTTTTTATGGTACCGCCTATTGAGGAGAGCGTTGCTGAATAAAGGCCTGTCTCAATCCTGACCTCTTTTTCGTCTGAAGGCATTGCTGTTGGTTTTGAAACAGGAATGGAAACAGGCTTGGCAGTCTCCAGAGGTTTACTTTCTTTTTTTTCTTCTTTTACCTGTTCGGTTGCCGGCTGTTTCTGCGGCAGGGGCGGAAATAAAAACTGCCATCCAAGAAGGATGATTATTGAAAAGATTATAGCTATTAATGTTCTTTTTTCTGTTCCCATTATTCTGTTTACCTTACAGGGTCATAGCCGCCGTTATGAAACGGATGACACCGGAGTATTCTTTTTACTGAAAGATAACTGCCTTTTACAGCGCCATATCTTTTTATTGCCTCTGCCGAATATTCAGAACAGGTTGGCACAAACCGGCAGCTGTCAGGCAGTAATGGAGAGATAGCGTATTTATAGAGCTTTATAAGCCCTAATAAAATATTTTTAATTATATCTCCCACCTTGCACTCCTGCACTGTATGCATCAGAGCCGCTCACATTATTAATAAGGTTCATAGGTGTAAAGCCCTGCCTGCGATAAGGAATCAAAGATTAAACAGCCAGTTTCTTTCGGCCCTTTGCCCTTCTTCTTTGAATGACCTTGCGTCCTCCCTTTGAGCTCATGCGCTCAAGGAAGCCGTGTGTCCGTTTCCTTTTAATCTTGTGAGGATGGTATGTAGTATATGTTCCCATTGTTTTTCTCCAGACGAAAAGTATATCTTTTTAGCAGGAATAAAGTCAAGGAACGAATTGACTACTACGGCCTTAAGGGGTTATCATAATTCCCATGATTACGCCGGAAAAGCAACTTGAGATAATCAAAAGAGGCGCTGTTGAAGTAATAAGCGAAAAAGAGCTTCTTGCCAAACTTGAGAAGTCCAATAAAGAGAAAAAGCCTCTCAGGATAAAGGCAGGTTTTGATCCCACTGCGCCTGACATTCATCTCGGACATACAGTCCTTCTTGAGAAGATGCGGCAGTTTCAGGAACTGGGGCATGAGATATTATTTCTGATTGGTGATTTCACAGGCATGATCGGTGACCCGACAGGAAGATCAGAGGTGAGAAAACCTCTGACAAAAGAAGAAGTGCTTAAGAATGCTGAGACTTACAAAGAGCAGATATTCAAGATACTGGATGCTAAAAAGACAAAGGTAATGTTCAACAGCGAATGGCTTGCAAAGATGGGCGCTATGGATATTGTAAGGCTCGGCTCCATGCAGACAGTTGCGCGGATGCTTGAAAGAGAAGACTTCAAGAAGCGGTTTGAAAACCAGCAGGACATATCAATTCTTGAATTCTATTATCCATTATTTCAGGCGTACGATTCCGTTCATCTCAAGGCAGATGTTGAGCTTGGCGGCACTGACCAGAAATTCAACATCCTGATGGGGAGAACTTTGCAAAGGAAAATGGGGGTTGAAGAGCAGGCTGTTGTATTAATGCCTCTGCTTGAGGGGCTTGATGGTGTGAACAAGATGTCAAAGAGCCTTGGCAATTACATCGGCATTACGGAACAGCCGAAGGATATGTTCGGCAAGATCATGTCCATAAGCGATACGTTAATGCTCAGATACTATGAACTTTTGAGCCATATATCACTTGAGGAACTGAATGAGCTTAAAAAAGGAATCAAAGAAGGCACAGTCCATCCAAAGACTGCAAAAGAAAATCTTGCGCTGGAGATTGTGGAAAGATACTGGGGGAAAGATGCGGCATTAAAAGCCAAAGAAGAATTCGGGCATATTTTCAAGGACAAGGGAATACCCGATGAGATTCCTGTTTTTGAGCTTCAGTGGGAAGAAGACGAGATGTGGATTCCGAAGATTATGAAACTCGCTATCAATGTCTCAAGTAGTGAAGGGGTAAGGCTCATGAAACAGGGCGGAGTTACAATTGATGACAAAAAGTGCGATAACCCTGATGCAAAACTCAAAAAGGGAAATTATCTTTTTAAGGCAGGGAAGAGGAAGTTTTTTAGGGTTGTAGGGAAGTAATTCAGCTTGCTATCTCGCCGTTAACAGGCCTGATGTCTTTGCCGTAAACTTCATCAAGAATCTCTTTTGCTCCTTTTGAAAGTAAATCTTCCGCGAGTTTGAGTCCGAGAGATTCGGCGTCTTTTGGATTTCCTTCTACATGGCTTTTGATAATCCTGTCTCCGGAAACGCTCCCAACCAATCCGTTCATTGACAGCCTGCCGCCGGCAAGGGTCGCATATGCCGCAATCGGCACCTGACATCCGCCTTCAAGTTTCTTAAGACAGGCCCTTTCAGCGCGAACACAGACAGAGGTTTCATTGTGGTTAAGCGGAGCAATAAGTTTATTAATAAAATCACCCTCAACCCTGCATTCAATCCCGATTGCGCCCTGTCCAATTGCAGGAAGGCTTATTCCGGGTTCAATTGTTTCGGTAATCCTGTTTGCCCATCCAAGCCTCTTAACACCCGCAGCTGCAAGGATGATTGCGTCAAATTTCCCTTCATCAAGTTTCCTCAGCCTTGTATCAAGATTTCCTCTTAGTTGTTCTATCTTCAAATCCGGTCTTATGCTCAGCAACTGGCACGAACGCCTTAAACTGCTCGTTCCAACAGTCGCGCCTTTTGGAAGCTCTTTAAAACTTTTAACTCTTAATTTTTCACTTTTAACTTGCGATATGAATGCATCCCTCGGGTCTTCTCTTTTGCATATAACAGCGAGATGAAGCCCTTTAGGAAAATCTGTCGGCACGTCTTTCATGCTGTGGACTGCAAGGTCTGCCTCGCCGCGCAGAAGCGCTTCCTCAATCTCTTTTACGAAAAGCCCTTTTCCACCCACTTTCGCAAGAGGAACGTCAAGGATCTTGTCGCCGGTTGTCTTTATCTTATTAAGCTCAATAGTCAGAGCGGGATTTAATTTTAAAAGCTCGGACTTCACCCACTCAGCCTGCCACAATGCAAGCTTACTTCCGCGTGTGCCGATTACGACTTTCTTCTTTGCCAATTTCGTCTCCGAAAATGAATTTAAGAGTTTATAGTATAATATCTTATTAGCTAAAGCTTCAAGGAAGACTTATTTTCTAAATGCTGCAAAAGATTAAAGATAAGATCCTGTCTGAGCAAAGACTGACGAAAGAAGACGCCCTCAGATTATTTGATACTGATGACATATTCACTCTCGGAAAACTTGCATCCCGTGCGGCAAAAAAGAAGAACGGCAATAAGGCGTATTTTGTTAGAAACATCCATATCAATCCCACAAATATCTGTGTCAACCGTTGTAAGTTCTGCGCCTTCAGCCGCTCAAAAGGAGAAAAAGGCGCATACGAACTAACAATTAACGAGATTATTCAAAAGCTTCACGGATTCACCCATTCACTGATTAATCCATTCACTGAAGTTCACATCACCGGCGGGCTGCATCCTGATTGGCCCTTTGGATATTATCTTGAGATGGTTTCCGGAATAAAAAAAGCATTCCCAAAGATATGCATAAAGGCATTCACCGCAACAGAGATAGAATATTTTTCGAAAATAAGCGGCCTGAACATTATGGACACACTCCTTGAACTCAAAAAGCACGGCCTTGACACAATGCCGGGAGGAGGCGCAGAGATTTTTGATATTGCAGTGAGAAATCAACTATGCCCTGAAAAGCTTTCGGGCGAGGGATGGCTTGCTGTTATGGAGGCCGCGCATAAAGCAGGCATAAAGACGAATGCAACTATGCTATACGGACATGTTGAAAACTATGAGCAGAGGGTTGATCACCTGATGAAACTGAGAGAGTTGCAGGATAGAACCAAAGGATTTCAGGCATTTATTCCGCTGGCCTATCATCCGAAGAATACCGAATTAGGGGGTAGGGGTCATAATACATCAGGCATAGATGATCTAAAGACGATTGCCGTGAGCAGGCTTGTGCTTGATAACTTCCCTCACATCAAGGCTTACTGGATTATGCTCGGAGAAAAGCTATCTCAGGTCGCGCTTTTATTCGGCGCTGATGACATTGAGGGAACGGTTATAGAAGAAAAGATTACGCATTCGGCAGGCGCATTGAGCGCAAACGCAATGACAGCGGAGCAGTTAAAGAATCTGATCAAGAAGGCAGGGAAGATACCAGTTGAAAGGGATAGTTTTTATAGGGAGTTAGGAGTGAAAAGTTAATGAATGAGCATAAACGCATAACAAAAAAGGAAGGGCTTGAATTACTAAAAAACGCTGACCTTCTTGAGCTTGGACAGAAGGCGGATGAAATACGGAAGAGCTTACATCCTGAAAAGACTGGCACATTCGTCATTGACAGGAACATCAACTACACAAACATCTGCATAAATAAATGCACGTTCTGCGCCTTCTGGAGAGATAAGGAAGACAAGGATTCTTATATATTGAGTGAAGGTGAGTTATTCAAAAAGATTGAAGAGACTATAAATTTCGGCGGCACGCAGATATTAATTCAGGGAGGATTACACCCTGATTTCAATATTGAGTACTACATTAATCTGCTCAAATCAATAAAATCGCGTTTTGATATTAATGTCCACGGATTTTCACCTCCTGAGATATGCTACATTGCTGATAAATCAAATCTGACAATAAGAGAAACAATAAAGATTTTGAAATCCGCTGGGCTTGATTCCATCCCCGGAGGAGGCGCTGAGATACTCTCTGACAGGGTGAGGGAGATACTGAGCCCAAGGAAAATAAAATCATCCTCATGGCTAAAGGTTATGGAAGAAGCGCACAGGCTTGGCGTGAGGACGACAGCGACAATGATGTTCGGGAGCATTGAAAAACCTGATGACATCATTGAACATTTTGACGCAATAAGAAACCTTCAGGACAGAACAGGAGGATTTACTGCATTCATCCCGTGGACATTCCAGCCGGGGAACACAAAATTAGGGTCAAAGGGTCAAAGGGTCAAAGGGTCAAAGGATAAAAAAAAGAACTCTCAACTTCAAGCTGCTACTGCTGTTGAGTATCTCCGTGTTCTATCCTTATCCAGAATATATCTTGATAACATTAAAAACATACAGGCATCGTGGGTAACGCAGGGGTTGAAAATAGCTGAAGTTGCATTAAGGTTCGGCGCAAATGATTTTGGCTCTACAATGATTGAGGAAAATGTTGTTGCATCAGCAGGCGTAAGTTACAGGGTTTCAAAA
>QZJQ01000063.1 GCA_003599795.1 Nitrospiraceae bacterium | reverse complement strand
AGGCGTCCAGACAGAATCCGCAATATCTGCGTATGAGTCTTTCAAGAATAAAAAAATCTCCGACAAACTGCCCTTGCCAACGCTCGCTGATGGAATCGCAGTGGGAAGAGTCGGGGAAAAGACATTTGAGATGATGAATAAGCATGTGGATGAAATGCTCCTTGTAAAAGAAGATTCAATTGCAATGGCAATATTGCTCTTCCTTGAACGGAAAAAGCTTGTTGTTGAAGGAGCAGGCGCAGTGCCCTTGGCGGCATTGATAGAAAACAAGGATAAATTTAAAGGCAAAAAAATAGTTCTTGTTATAAGCGGCGGCAATATTGATTTCACGCTTATTGACAGGATAATCCACAAAGGCCTTGTAACGAGCGGAAGGATAGCGGTTTTTGAGGTTGTTGTTGATGACATACCCGGAAGCCTGCATTATGTGACAGGCGTGATAGCATTGCACAGGGGAAATGTGCTGAGTGTTGTGCATGACAGGCTTGCCGGAGATTTATCAGTCGGAAAGACAAAGGTGGTTTTCACAGTAGAGGTGAAGGGAAGGGCTCATCTTGAAGAGATACTCTCCGAACTTAAGGCAAAAGGATTCGGGGTCAGAAGAATATAACTTGAAAAAAAAAGCTGCGGGAATTATTCTATGTAAAAGCAGCGTGAGACAGGCAGATTGAGTTTGCAGCTAAGTTTAAAAAGTCTTATTTGATAAGGAGATGCTTATGAAAAAGCTTATTTTTGCCGTCCTTATGATTTTTGCCTTATCTGCGGTATATGACGCCGGTTTAGCATCAGGAAACGCTGAACACTCGACTGAATACAAGAAAGCCCTGAAATATTACAACAGCAAGAAATACAAAGAGGCAGTTGAGGTTTTAAAGGAGCATGTGCAGAAGGCTCCAAGCGCAGTGGATTATTACCTGATGGGCTATGCGCTTTATAAACTTGGAAAATTTGAAGAGGCAAACGAGGCGTTCAAGGAAGCATACCTTCTGGACCCTGAGTTTTCGCTTGAAAAAGCCGGGCTGATAAAGAAGGCTCCGGAAACCAAGTCTGAAGAGGCAGAAAAGCCGGCTGCTGAATCCGCCTCAGGCGGACCTGAGGCAGAAAAGCCGCCTGTAGCCGAGAAAAAGGAAAAGCCGCCTGAAGTAAAAAAAGAGCCTGTTCCTTCAAAAGAAGCCAAACCTCAAAAATCTGAAGATATAAAAACTGCAAAGGAAAAACCCGCTGCCGTTACCGCTGAAAAGAAACCGGCTGTTGCTGAACAAAAAAAGACTGAGCCGCAAAAAATAGAGCCGGCAAAGCCTATGCAGCCACCTGCAGGATTCCCAACATTCCCGAAACCAGGGAAAGAGATGCCGGGAATTTCTCCGCAGATGCTGACTGCGGTGCTTGCCAGTTTTGGGATTATCATCTTTGCAGTTGTTGTAATCTGGGTAGTTTATTATCTGCTCTGCCTGTTCTTGATAGCTAAAAAACTTGGCATTCCAGCGCCGTGGACTGCATGGATACCAATCGTTAATCTCTGGACTATCGTTACCTGTGCAGGAAAACCGTGGTGGTGGATGCTCCTTCTGTTAATACCTATAGCAGGCATTTTTGTATACATTTATCTCTGGATGTGCATATCCGAGAATCGCGGCAAGAGCAAATGGCTGGGGCTCTTGATACTTATACCTACTGCCGACCTTGTGCTTTACGGCATCCTGGCATTTTCAAAGGGAGAGGAAAAGACAGGCATGATGAAAGAAATGCCGCAGGAAGAGTCATTTACTGAGCAGTAATAGTTAGAAATTATGCGTGTTGCGCCTGCTGCCTGCTTGTCAAAGACAGGCAGCAGGCATATTCAGAAATAACTGCCTGATTTTGCATTTGCGGCTAAAATAATAGACTTGTCAGGAACATCTTCTTAGGTTATACTACATGAAATTCGCTGCTAAATTTTCTTATGCGTATAGAAAAAATCGAACTCATAGGTTTTAAGTCTTTCTCCGAAAGAACTGCGTTTAATCTCCATCCCGGGATTACGTGCATTGTCGGGCCCAACGGCTGCGGGAAGAGCAATGTGGTGGATGCCTTCCGCTGGGCTTTGGGAGAGCAGAGCGCAAAGAGCCTGAGGGGCGAGAAGATGGAAGAAGTCATATTCAACGGCTCTTCAACAAAAAAACCCAAAGGCATGGCAGAGGTAACGCTTGTTGTATCAGGCATGGGAGACCCCACTCAGGACAATGGCAATGACCCCCAGAACTTCACATCCGTCACAAGAAGGCTCTACAGATCCGGCGAAAGCGAATATATGGCAAACAAATCAGTATGCCGGCTTAAAGACATAAAAGACCTGTTCCTTGACACAGGGCTTGAAGTGAAGAGTTATTCCATACTTGAACAGGACAGGATAGCAGCCATACTCAATTCCAAACCGCAGGACAGAAGGTTCATCATAGAAGAAGTAGCAGGCGTGATGAAATACAAAGTCAGAAAGACAGAGGCCCAGAATAAACTTGAGGCATCAAGATTAAACCTGCAGAGGATAAACGATATCGTAACAGAAGTAAAAAGGCAGATAAATGCTCTGGACCGTCAGGCGAAAAAAGCTGAGAGGTATAAAAAACTTTCGGCTGAAATGAGGACCATAGAGCTCAAGCTTGCAAAGAGAGATTATCAGGAGTTAAGGGAATCTCTGGAGAGGATACTTGCAGAATACACAGCGCTTAAAGAGAATGAAGACCTGAAGAAGGCTGAACTAACAAAAATTGAAAACATTTCAGAAACAAACCGCCTTGGAATCCTTGAAAAAGAAAAAGCCCTTGAAGTAATACAGCAGGAATTCAGGGATGCAGAGAAGGCGATAGCGGAAACCGAAAGAGTAATCGCTGTGCTGAATACGGACCGGGACAACCTGAAAGAATACATGGCAAAACTCTTTACACAGAGAGAAGAGTTTGAAAACAAGAGAAAAGAGTTATCTGAAAAACTTAGCGAACTAAACGGAACAGATGCAAAGCTTTCCGGTGATATGGAGGGGCTTAAAGAAGAACTAAGGCTGAAAAATGAGCTTATTGAGTTCGTTGAAAACGAGCTCTCGGAAAAAGAAGGCTCTGTGGATTCAAAGCGCAGAAATGTCTTCACAGCGTCAGAGGAATTGAGCACGCTTAGAAACGAGACAGGCAGGATGCAGGCGTCTCTTGAGGCGCTGGAGCATAAAGAAGCCTTGCTTATAAAAGACGCCGATGATTCAAAGAAGGTTTTGGGCGAAATTGATTTATCTATCAAGAACGTGGAAGGTTTACTCAGAGACAAAAATGCTGAAATCGTTTTACTCGATGAAAAGAAAGGCGTTTATACAACGGAGGCTTCCTCTCTAAGGGAGAAGATTGAACATCTCAGGGATGAAGTGTCAAAGACAAAAGAAGACCTTGCGTCAAGCACATCGCGAATGGACTCTCTGAAAGAGCTCGTTCTTGATGCGCCTACGCGTGAAATACTTCAGGAAGGCGCTAATCTCCATATAGTCTCTTCGCTCTCGGACATGCTCAATGTTGAACCTGAATATGAAAAGGCAATTGAGAACGCCCTTGCGGAAAAAATAAATTCGTTTATACTCAAATCCCTTGCTGATATTGAAACCGCCATTTCCACATTAAAGACAAAGGGCATGGGCCGGATGTCTTTTATTCCGCTTGATTTTAGAATAACGGATGAGCCGTCTGATGCCCCCGAAGGCATAATCGGAAGGGCCTTGGATTTTATAAAGGTGGGTGCAGAGTTTACAGGCATTGCAAAAAATCTTCTTAAGAATATTTTCATTGTAAAAGACCTGAAGACAGCCCTTGCGATGAGGGAGGCAGGGAACAACTATTTCTTTGTAACTCTTGACGGTGAGATTGTAGAGCCTTCGGGCGCAGTCATAGGCGGGGAAGGCAGGGGTGTTTTAAAAAGAAAACGGGAATTAAGGGAGATTGAAGAATTAATAGGCCGGAAAACGGATTTAATATCCGGGATGCAGGAAGACATCAACAGGCTTCAGCAGGAACTTTCAGAGAAGGAATCCGGCGTAAAGGACCTTGAGGCTGCTATTGTTGACGCAGAAAAAGAGATGTCGCTTTCAAAGCTTACTTCCGCAAACTATCAGGATGAAAAAGACAGGACAGACAGAAAACTTGCCTATCTTGCAATAGAAATTGAAGAGATTGCCAGAGAAAAGGAATCACTCAAAAGCATGATAGGCGAAAAGGAAACAGCAATAAGGACGAGTGAAGCGGAAAAAAACGCCATAGAAAAAGATATGACAGTCCTTTTGGAAGAGATAATCCAGCAGAAGATGAGGTATGAAGAAGACCGTTCGCATATAACAGACCTCAGGCTGTCAATAACCGCCCATAAAGAAAAGATAGAGGCAGTTCAGAAGGAGATAGAAACAGCGGGCAGTGCTCTGGAAGAACTGTCGCGGAAGGACCATTTACTGACTGAAGAGATGGAGTCTGTTGAGGGACGCATCTCACAGAGAGAGGCAGAGTCCGGAGAAAATGAAGAGAAAATAAAAAGCATGGTTTTAAATGCAGACAGGCTTAGGGATGACATATCCATAAAAAAAGAGGCGCTTGAGCAGGAAAACCAGCAGATGCTCTCATATGAGCAGGCAGTCAAGGCGCTCAGGCACGAGATAGATGCCCTCACATCCAAAGTCTCAAGTCTTGATGTGGAGCGGGCAGAGCACAGGCTGAAGATTGAAAACCTTGCTGAAAATATAAGGCAGAATTACGGGACGGAAATAGATTCGCTTGAGACAGAGCCTATCCTGCCTGAAGACGAAGAACGCCTGACTGAACTCAGGCAAAAGATACAGGAACTCGGGCCCGTAAATCTCGGCACTCTTGAAGAGTATGAAGAATTAAACACAAGGTATGAGTTTCTCTCAAAACAGCAGGAAGACCTCAACAGGTCCATTGCCGAACTTGAAGAAGCGATAACAAAGATAAACAGCACAACAAGGAAAAAACTCAGAGAGGCCTTTGAGGCACTGAAGATAAAATTCTCAGAGGTCTTTCTCTCGCTCTTTGGAGGCGGAAGGGCTGAACTCATTCTTACGGATGAAAGCAATATCCTTGAAACAGGCATAGATATAATCGCGCAGCCTCCGGGAAAAAAATTGCAGAACATTACCCTTCTTTCAGGCGGAGAAAAAGCTCTGACTGCGCTGTCTCTTCTGTTTGCAAGCTTTCTCATAAAGCCGACACCGCTCTGTATTCTTGATGAGGCGGATGCTCCTCTTGATGACTCCAATACCGGAAGATTCAGCAGAATGCTGAGAGAACTTTCAACAAACATCCAGTTCATAGTGATAACGCATAACAGGGTGACTATGGAGGCGTCTGATTATATCTACGGGATAACGATGGAAGAGCCGGGAGTGTCAAAGGTCATCTCAATGCAGCTTGCAGAGGCGTAATACGAATATGGCAATTAGATTGGCATTGGAAGAAGATATTGGAGCTTACATAAATAACGGCGGCTATTGCAGTACAATATGAAAACCTGTAATATTATTATTAGTTGGAAATTTATAAGAAAGGATGGAAGCAAATGCAGATCCAATATATAACAGATAAAAAAGGACATAAAACAAATGTGGTGATACCTTACAAGGAATGGGAGCATCTTATGAAGGAAATGCAGAAACAGAGGATTTTGCTCGGTTTAAAGGATGCTGTATCAGAGGTCAAGGCTATGCTTACAGGCAAAGAGAAGATGAAAACCATAGATAACCTGATCAATGAGTTATAAGATTGTTCCGACAGGCAACTTTTCGAAAGAACTCAAAAGACTTACTAAAAAATACCCCTCACTTAAACAAGAGATTGAAGAATTTTCAAACGAGCTTTTAGATAATCCCACAATAGGCACGCCCATAGGACACAGTTGTTACAAAATCAGGCTTTCGACTCCCGATAAACCGGGAGGAAAAAGCAGAGGATTTCGTATAATCACATATATAGTTTCTCCAAAAGAGATAATATTTCTGCTGTCTATTTACGATAAATCAGAGGTATCCACATTAAAGGATTGGGAGATAAAGAGGATAGTAAAAGAGTTGGAGAAGATTACACTTTAAAATCAGAACTTCAGGCAAGATTGGAAGGATAAAACAATGCGCTATCTGTTAAAATTAAAACCATGATTGGTTCATTAAGAGGGAAGCTTATTTCAAGAAGGCCGGATAACGTAATCGTTGAAGCCGGCGGCGTGGGTTATCAGGTAAATGTCCCCTTAAGCATACTCTCAAATCTTCCTGAAGAGGGCAGTTCTGTTTTTCTGAATATCTATACTCACGTGCGTGAAGACGCGCTTCAGTTATACGGATTTGCAACCGAGGATGAAAAAAGGATATTCACAACCCTCCTCGGCGTAACAGGCATTGGCCCGAAGATGGCGTTAAACATACTCTCGGGAATATCGCATGATGATTTTATGCGCGCGATTGAAGAAGAAGATGTAGCCCTCTTGTGCCGGATACCCGGCCTTGGCAAGAAGACAGCGCACAGGTTAATACTTGAACTAAGAGAAAAGCTCCCCCGATTGGGAAAAGTTAGAGACAAGGTTTTTGAAGACACGCTTTCAGCTCTTGTTAATCTCGGATATAAAAAAGCAGAAGCAATAGAGTCGCTTGAGATGGCTTACAAAAAAGGGCATAAGGATATAGAAACTTTAGTCAAAGAAACTTTAAAATATCTCACGGGTAATGCAAATGATTCGTAAAGACGATCAGCCAGAGAGAACGCTGACACCTGTTATTAAAGAGGAAGACTTAACCTACGAGCTTAACCTGCGGCCTAAGACATTCAATGATTTTGTCGGGCAGGAAAAGATAAAAGAAAATCTCGGAGTATTCATCACTGCCGCAAGGCAGAGGAACGAGCCTTTGGACCATGTTCTTTTCTGCGGGCCTCCGGGGCTTGGCAAAACAACGCTTGCAACGATAATCGCAAACGAGCTTAAGGTCAATATAAGGTCCACATCAGGCCCGGTGCTTGAAAGGCCGGGAGACCTTGCCGCGATACTCACGAACCTCGCGGACTTTGACATACTCTTTATAGACGAGATACACCGCCTGCCGAGGATAGTGGAAGAGGTTCTTTATCCGGCAATGGAGGATTACCAGCTTGATATAATCATAGGGCAGGGGCCTAATGCGAGGACGCTGAAATTAGGCCTGCCAAAGTTTACCCTGATAGGCGCAACAACAAGGACAGGGCTTCTTACATCCCCTTTAAGAGACAGATTCGGCGTGATAAACAGGCTTGGATTTTACGGACACTCGGAGCTTAAAAAAATCGTGCTGAGGTCTTCAGGGATTATCGGCATAGAGATTAAGGATGACGCTGCACTTGAGATTGCGCTGCGTTCGCGCGGGACACCGAGGATTGCAAACAGGCTTTTAAGAAGGATACGGGATTTTGCGCAGGTAAAGGGTGACGGCGCAATTGACCTGAAGATAACAAAGGAATCTCTTCTGGCCCTTGACGTTGATGAAAAGGGGCTTGACGATGTGGACAGAAAACTCCTCTCTGCAATAATAGAGAAATTCAGCGGCGGGCCTGTTGGCGTGGATACTCTTTCTGCGGCGCTGAGAGAGGATAAAGAGACAATAGAGGATGTCTATGAGCCGTATCTCCTTCAGGAGGGTTTTCTTGAAAGAACGCCGCGGGGCAGATTTGCCACAAAGCACGCATACCAGCATCTCGGGATAAACATACCTAAGGGGCTTTTCTAAAAAAACCTTACTTCTCTGATTTTGATGTGAGTCTGATAACTGGCGCATAACAATATGTCTTACGCTTCCCACGTTTGCCCCGCTTTAGCAGCAGTGTCTTTTTTTATTTCTGTGAATTATCCTTTACAAAAAACGCAAATTGGTAAATAACTTTTCTATTGAAACCCTAAAAATTATAGTTCTACTATAACGGTATAGCAATTGAAAATAATTATGGATAACTCATGAAAAAGAACTGTTGGGAATTCAAAAACTGCGGCAGAGAACCTGGGGGAAGGCATGTTTTTGAACTTGGTCTGTGCCGTGCCGCAACAGAAGTAAGATTTGACGGTGTGCACGAAGGAAAAAATGCAGGCAGAGCATGCTGGATTGTTGCCGGAACGTCCTGTAAGGAAGAGGTTCAAGGGATTTTTGCTCAGAGACGTAAGTCATGTGCTACATGTGATTTCTACAGGACGATTAAGGGAGAGGAGGGAAGTAAATTTAGGGTTTCCCCGGCGCCATTTGAAGCGTGGCGAATGCTTTCAGATGTCTTATGCGCAAAGACAAAATAATAATTTCAGCTGCTGCGGCGAGCTCGGCAGCGATTCTGATAGTGGCGTTGATAGTGTTGACATCCGGCCACGGCGGGCTTTTGCCGGCACACCCTACAAAATGCTATGACACAGTAAACACGCAGATTTCATGCGTGAACACAAACCATGAAGAGAGTATTCCTGTGGGAAGAGAATGGGATATTTATTCAAGATTTACAGGCATCGGAACAGAAGTCGACTGTACAACGGATATGTTTTTCGGCTTAATGTGGATAAAAAGCCCTGATAGCGCAAGAAGAACATGGCATGAAGCGCAACAGTATATAACATAGATAAACAGTAAAAAAATTTGCGGATACCAGGACTGGCGCCTGCCAACAAGAAAAGAACTTAAAAGTCTTATAAGCATAAACAAGGCTGATTCAGGGGCGGGGCTAAGTAATCCGGTATTCAATAATATCCAGCCGCATTGGTACTGGTCATCTACAACAGGAGCTTATTATTCATATAACGCATGGGTTGCAAATATTAAAACTGGCAGAGTGAGTTACGCAAATAAGCAGTCTCTTCAGCATGTCTGGCCTGTCCGCGACGGCAAAGTGTAAACTCTGTTAGAAGATCCTTCGCTTCATCTAAAACCTGACAAGAGCGCAGCCTCTAAAATTCCAGAGTGCCGGTTACGCGGTTTTTTTGCAGTTATTCTGCTAAACTAACCTGGGTTTGATAGGAGGAGAAATGAAGATAGCTGTTACCGGACTTGCAAATTCAGGAAAGACAACAATATTTAATGCCCTGACAGGCTTAAACCTTGAAACGACAATATACCCGACTCTTACGGCAGAGCCTCATCTCGGCGTTGTAAAAGTCCCTGATTCAAGAATTGAAAAACTGGCGGATATTTATAAGCCGAAGAAAGTTACATATGCAACAGTAGAATATGTTGATTATATCGGCATTACAAAAGGCGATATTGAGCAGAACAAAAAAGTTTCCGACCTGATAAAGGACGTTGACGCCGTAGTCCATGCCATCAGAGGCTTTGAGGATGAATCCGTAGTTCATCCTCTTGCAAGCGTGAATCCTCTTCGGGATGCGGAGACAGTAGAGCTTGAGATGATTTTCGGAGATTTGGAGCTTGTTGAAAAAAGGCTTGAGAGAATGGAGCAGGGGCAAAAAAGAGGCAAGAAGCCTGATGAAACAGAAAAGAAGGTTCTTTTAAAGTGTAAAGAGGTTCTTGAAAAGGAGACGCCTCTCAGAGATATTGAATTCTCAGAGGAAGAACAAAAGACAATGAGGAATCTCCAGTTTATGTCAATAAAACCTGTTGTCGTTGTTTTGAATATAGCTGAAAAAGACCTGAATTCTGAAAAGGCTGTTGAAGCGGTAGCCGGGCTTCAGAAATTTTTTAAAGGCAAGCAGGTAAAAGTATTAAGCCTCTGCGGCAAGATTGAGATGGAGATTGCGCAGTTGTCTCATGAAGAGGCAGCCGCATTTCTCAGCGACCTCGGCATTCAGGAGCCAGCCCTGAATAAATTAATCCATGTTTCTTACGATCTGCTGGGCCTTATCTCTTTTCTAACAACGGGAGAAGACGAGGTTAGGGCGTGGACCATAAATAAAGGCACAGACGCACAGAAGGCGGCAGGGAAGATTCATTCTGACATTGAGCGCGGCTTCATAAGGGCTGAGGTTGTATCATTTGATGATTTCATAGCAAACGGCAGCATGTCTGCCGCGCGCGATAAAGGACTCCTGAGGCTTGAAGGCAAAACTTACGAAGTAAAAGACGGGGATATAATCAACTTCAGATTTAATGTGTAACGGCTTCGTAAAAAGTCCGTATGCTGCGTTGCGCTGCATCCTTCGTCACTGCGACGTACAGGAAGTACGCCTCATTCCTCAGGATTTGCGCGTCTTGCCTCCTGAGCTTTTTACTTTGCCGTCCGATTTTCCGACTTTTTACAATTTCGGCAATGTATGACTACCACTCTGTTCTGTAATTCGGCGCTTCGCGGGTGATGATGACATCGTGGACGTGGCTTTCTCTGAGGCCTGCATTTGTAATCCTGAGGAACTTTGCCTTCTGCCTCAACTCATTCAGATTTTTGCATCCGCAATAACCCATACCGGAGCGAAGCCCGCCCATTAACTGATGCACGCTCTGTGAGAGAGGCCCCTTATTCGGAACTCTTCCTTCAACTCCTTCAGGAACGAGTTTTTTGCTTTCAACTCCTGCCTGCTGGTATCTGTCCTTAGAGCCCTGTTCCATTGCACCCAAAGAACCCATTCCCCTGTAAACCTTATAGCTTCTTCCCTGATAGAGGATTGTCTCGCCGGGAGATTCGTCTGTCCCCGCGAAAAGACCGCCTATCATAACAGACTGCGCTCCTGCTGCAAGGGCTTTGGTTATATCTCCTGAATATTTCACGCCTCCGTCAGCAATGATGGGGACTCCGTGTTTTTTTGCAACTGAATAGCAGTTTACGATTGCTGTAATCTGGGGGACTCCTGCGCCTGCAACAATTCTCGTTGTGCAGATAGAGCCTGGGCCTATCCCAACCTTGACCGCATCAGCGCCTGCTTTTATTAAATCCAGCGTCCCCTCCTGAGTTCCAACATTTCCGGCAATGACTTCTATATTGAATTTTTTCTTAACCTTTTTTAAGACCTCTATGACTGACTTTGTATGTCCATGGGCTGTGTCTATTGCAATCACGTCCACGCCTGCCTTTACAAGAAGGCTGGCCCTGAAAATAGCATCCTCTCCCACGCCGATAGCTCCGCCGACCCTTAATCTTCCCACCTTATCCTTGCATGCATGAGGATACTTTTTTCTCTTCTCTATGTCCTTGATTGTTATAAGGCCTTTCAGGTTGAAGTCCTTATCCACAATCGGCAGTTTTTCTATTTTATATTTGTGAAGAATCGCCTTTGCTCTTTCAAGATCTGTTCCCACGGATGCTGTTATCAACTTTTTCCTTGTCATAACATCTGAGACCTTTCGGCTCAGTCCTGTCTCAAACTTCAAATCCCTGTTTGTGAGTATCCCGACGAGTTTCCCTTTTATCGTGACTGGCACGCCTGATATCTTGTACTTCTCCATCAAAGCCATAGCCTCTGATATCGGCTCATCAGGCGAGATTGTCACAGGGTCTATTATCATGCCGCTCTCTGATTTTTTCACCCTGTCAACCTCTGACGCCTGCCTCTGCGCAGACATGGCTCTGTGGATTATTCCGATTCCGCCTTCGCGCGCTATTGATATTGCAAGCTCTGATTCCGTGACCGTGTCCATGGCAGCGCTGAGCAGTGGGATATTTATTTTTATCTTTTTTGTGAGGCTGGTGGATATGTCCGCATCCCTTGGAAGGATATCTGATTTCGCAGGAATAAGAAGCACATCATCAAAAGTCAAACCTACCGGTATTTTTTGTTCTATCATCTCTGGCATCGCTCGCCTCTGAAAAATTTCTTATCATTTTAGCATTTCTTGATTAAGGAAGGCAATGCCGCGGGCCCGGTTCTGCTGGAAGAAAATTTTGCAAAAATAAAAACAAGGGATAGGGAATCTTAAAAGAGATTCCCTATCCCTTGTTTAACGCATTAAAACTTAAAAAATAAATCTTTCTTAGCTCAGATGCTTGTTGACCAGCTTGGTCATCTCAAACATTGAAACTTTGCTCTTGCCTCCGAATACTGCCTTCAGGTTTGCATCGGCATTGATCATCCTTCTGTTGACTTTATCCTGAAGACCGTTCTTCTTGATGTACTGCCAGAGTTTCTTTGTTACCTCTGTCCTTGGAATAGGCTTGTCTCCTACAACAGGAGCAAGAGCGCTGCTGATCTTCATGGGCTTCATGAACGCGGCATTGGGTTTCCTCTTTGTCTTAGCCTTTTTTACAACCTTCTTTTTTGCGACCTTCTTTACAGCCTTTTTCTTTGCTGCCTTTTTCTTAGCCATAACTTACCTCCTTTTATAATTCTTCCCGATAATATCGGGACTGATACCTATACTTAACTACCAAAATCCTACCAGACAAAACACATATTGTCAATAAGTTTTATCAATAAAAATTACCCCGGCAGTTCGGGACAAAGGCCTTCAGGGGTTACCTGAATTTTCCGTCAGCCATCTCAAGAACCCTGTGGCACTGCCTTGACAGGGATTCGTTATGCGTGACTATTACAAAAGTGATACCTTTCTTTTCATTGAGATGCAGCAGGAGCTTGAAAAGTTCTTCGCCTGTATGGGTGTCAAGATTGCCTGTAGGCTCGTCTGCGAATACGACTTTTGGCTCATTTATCAAGGCCCGGGCAACGGCGACGCGCTGCTGTTCTCCGCCGGAGAGTTCTCCCGGATGATGGTTCTTTCGTTCAGATAACCCGAGTTCGCCTAAAAGCGTTTCCGCCCGGTCTTTAATTTCCTCATAACCGGACATGCTTATCAGTCCCGGCATCAATACGTTCTCAATGGCAGTAAACTCAGGCAGGAGATGATGGAACTGGAAAACGAAGCCTACTGATTTATTTCTGAAACCGGCAAGGGAATAATCATCCAGAGAAAATACATCTCTGTTTTCGTACAGGACACTGCCTGACGTCGGTTTATCCAGCGTGCCCATAATGTGCAGAAGGGTGCTCTTCCCGGCGCCTGAAGCGCCAACTATCGCAACCATCTCTCCATGATTTATAGAGAGGTCTATGCCGCGCAGAACCTTAACTTCTCCGGCAGGCAGGAAAAAAGATTTTTTTAAATTCTTAGCTTCAATCATAAAGTCTTTAGCTGATAGCTCATAGCTGATGGCTTTTTCTTATTCATACCTCAACGGCTCCACCGGGTCCAGTTTTGCGGCCTGCCATGCAGGATAGATTGTCGCAAGAAAACTTATTATCACTGCTGATAAAGATACAGCCATGAAATCAACGAGCTTCATTTTTATAGGCAGGTGACTGAGGTAATATACATCAGCCGGCAACCTGATTACATTATTAAACATATAGCCAAGTATGTATCCTCCGGCAATTCCGATAAAAGTGCCTGCAAGCCCTATGACAATGCCCTGCAGCATAAAGATAGCCATAATGCCTTTTCTTGTGGCCCCCATTGCCTTAAGGATTGCTATCTCGCGGCTTTTTTCTATGACGTTCATTATAAGCGTGCCGACTATATTGAATGAAGCGACAAGAATTATCAGAACAAGTATGACAAACATCGCAAGCTTTTCAAGTTTCAGGGCTGAAAAAAGGTTCTTGTGCATCTGCATCCAGTCCCTTCCGTAATACGGGAAGGATAGTGTTTTCTGAACGTGTTCCCTTACCTCTTTGGCCATATACACATCCTTAACCTTGAGTTCTATGCCGCTTATGCTGTCACCCAGCCCGAAAAAATCCTGCGCCTGAGAAAGCTCTGTGAGGACAAGGTTGGAATCATATTCAAACATTCCCACTTCAAATATTGCAGCCACCCTGAATTGCTTAACCTTCGGCAGCATTCCCATAGGCCCGATTTCTCCTGTAGGAGAGATGATATTTATTATGTCATTCCTGAGAACACCGAGACTGCTTGAAAGCTCTTTCCCTATTACAATGCCCGGAATGCCGTCTTTGGATTTAAGGTCGTCAAGCCTTCCGTCTTTTATGTACTTGGCTATCTCTGTGGTGTTTGCCTCAAGGGAAGGGTCTATGCCTCTCATAAATACACCGTGCGCCCTTTTGCCTGATGCGGACATGACCTGCCCGAGAACAAAGGGCGAGGCAGAGACAACATCTTTTTCTTTGCTGACCTTCTCCAATATTTCTTTGTAATCAGTCATGGCCCCTCTGTGGCTGAGCACTATAATATGGGCGTTTACACCGAGTATTTTCCTCTGCAGGTCCTCATGAAAGCCGCTCATTACCGAGAGGACGACAAGAAGCGCCATGACGCCGACTGCTACGCCGCCGACAGAAATTATCGTGTTAAGAGAAATTCCCTTATGCCTTTTTTTTGATTTAAGATAGCGGAATGCTATAAAAAAGTGATATGGCATATTTTTTCGCATGCAAATGAATATATCATGAATCAGCGGTTTTCAACAAGAATGAAATTCAAGAGCAGTGCGTTGACCGCCTATACCTTATGTGTCATAATATCATCATGCGCAGAAAAATCCTGTTAATACTGCCGTTGCTCTTCGTATTTTCGTGCGATCAGATATTACGCACAGAGCCTGTGGAATCTCCCGATATTCCCAAAGAGGCTTATTACCACTATATACTCGGCTATGAGGCTGAACTTTCCAGCAAATGGGAAGCCGCGCTGAATCACTATTCGGAAGTGCTTAAAATAGACCCTTCGTCTCCTTTCATCAGAACTCAGATAAGTTATGTGCTCCTGAGAACAGGCAAAATTGCTGATGCCGTTGCAATGGCGGAAGAGACTGTAAAGGCAAATCCTGATTATGTGCCTGCGCTTATGCTGCTCGGAGAACTTTATAACAGCCGGAAAAATACGGACAAGGCAATAAAGATTTTTGAGAAAGTGATTAAACTTGATAACACACAAGCAGAGGCATTCCTTTTTCTTGGGGTTTTGTATGCTGCTGAAAAGCGGTATTCCGACGCAAAGGAAATCCTTGAGTCTTTTCTTAAAACGGACCCCGGCAATGCTATGGGCACGTATTACCTCGGCCTTATAAACATGGACTTGGAGGATTACGATAAGGCAGCGGAATATTTCAGCAAGGTCACAGAGATGAGGCCTAATTTTGACGCCGCATACCTTAACCTTGGGGTGATAAGCGAACTTAAGGGAGATTTGAAACAGGCTGAAAAGCATTACAAGAAAAGCATGGAGATTAATCCGCATAACAAGCTTGCACAGGAACGTCTCACACAGATTTATCTTAAGGATAAAACCGTTGACAAGGCCATAGAGCAGCTCAGGAACATGAGCATTCAGGAACCGGCCAATCTTGATATACACAGAAGGCTCGGGTTCCTTTATATAGAAAGCAAGCAGTATGACAGGGCCATAGAAGAATTCAGGATTGTCCTTGCAGCCAAGCCTGCGGACATGCAGATAAGATATTATTTAGCCGTTACTCTTGAAGAATTAGAAAGATATAAAGAGGCGGCAGAAGAACTGAAAAAAATTATTGCCGTGGACCCCAAAAACATAGGGTCCTTCCTGCACCTCGGATTTATCTATTCAAAAGAAGGACGTCATGCCGATGCAATCAAAATGTATGAAGAGATACTGAACTTTGAGAAGGGCAAACCTGAAGTATACGTATATCTCGGCGTTAGTTATATGCAGTTAAAGGACTATAAAAAAGCAGAGGGGATATTCTCGGAGGGGCTGGGGCTTTTCCCTAAGGACGCTGAACTCCATTTCAATATGGCAGTGGCGCATGAAAAAACAGGCAGGTTTGAAGATATGGTGAATTATCTCAGGCGCGCTATTGAGATAAATCCGGATCATGCCGATGCCCTGAATTACCTTGGATACAGTTACGCTGATAAAGGCATAAACCTTGAAGAAGCCCTTTCTCTAATACAGAAGGCTCTTAAATTAAAACCCGAAAACGGATATATAATTGACAGCCTCGGATGGGTGTATTTCAAGATGGGACAGCATGAGGATGCCTTGAAGGCATTGCAGAAAGCCCTGAGCATAGTGAGCAATGACCCTGTAATATATGAACACATCGGAGATGTTTATCTTTCTCAGGCGCAGGAGGCGGAGGCCCTGAAGGCGTGGGAGAAGGCAGTTGAGTTTCACGAAAAAGAAGAAGGGCTTAAGGAAAGGGTAGAGGGTAAAATCAAAAGTCTGAAATCAAAGATTCAAGGCAAATAATCACCTTCCCTGATGTTAATTTAGCTTATTATTTCTGAAGAACTTTCTCTCCAAGAGCATTCATTGCTATTACCCCGAGAGGGGCCGTGAACAGAATTGATAAGACTGCGATTGCAAGCATGGTCTCTCCTGATTTAATGCCGATTGCAAGCGGCACCGCGCCTACGGCTGCCTGAACGCTGGCCTTGGGGATGCAGGAAACAATACAAAATACTTTTTCTTTGTTATCAAGCTCTGTGTGCATCAGGGAAAGATATACGCCGAGGCTCCTTGCAATCAAGCCGAAGAATATAATCAGTGCGCCGGCAATCCCGGCATCAAGCGCAACGCTTACATTTACCTGGGCGCCTATGAGTACAAAGAGCAGAATCTCCGCAAAGACCCAAATCTTTCCGAGTTTCTGCGATACCTTGTGCGCGATGGGTTCTGACTTTTCAAGGAGTATAAACCCTATTGCTATGACGCCTGAAATGGAGGAGACAAAGACAAAAGGCTTTAAGGCATTTTCAAACCATGTAAGTAGAATTGCCGCTCCTATGACTATCATGCCCATCTTTGTTGCGCGAGGGTTGTATTTCAGAAAAACCCTGTAAAGAATAAACCCTATCAGGATGCCGAGGATTATTCCCGATACTATTGAAAAAGGGATCTCTGCAAGCTTTATCAGGATATTCCGGCTCTTTCCCTCATAAATGCCTATCAGTCCTGAAAAGATTACAACTGCGGATACATTGTCCAGGGAAGAGGATGCAAGGAGCAGTGTCGGAATCCCTTTCCTGTCCCCTTTTTTGCTTTCTATAAGGCTCACCATCATAGGTACTATGACCGCAGGCGAAACAGCAGCGATTATAAAGCCGAGAATAGCTGATTCAAGATATCCTATATTAAGAAAATAAGGAGCAATCAGCATTATCACCAACCCTTCAAAAAGTCCAGGCACAATGCCGGTTAAAGCCACTGTCTTTCCTATCCTGTTCAGCGTATCTTTCCTTGTCGCAAGCCCAGCCCTTAAAAGAATGACTATGAGGGCTGTCATCCTGAAGTCCGAGGACAAAGTCATCAAGGCAGGATCTATCATGTTGAATGCATAAGGCCCCATAAGCATTCCTGTAAGGAGCATGCCGATAAGACCCGGAAGCCGCAGCTTTCTGAACAGATAATCAGAAAACAGCCCCAAAAGGATAATCCATGCAAGGCTTACTGTCACTCAGCACCTCCATAAACTAAAAAACTCCTGCCCTCAACAAACGTGAGAGTAGGAGTCATCAGTCCCCTGTCTTATCGGGGACGGTTAATGGCGAACTCCATCGCCGATACTAAAATAGCAGAATATAAACAGCAATGTCAAAAAACCTTTGTCCGTTTATAAAAAAACGGCTTAAGGGTTTTAAGAACCGTGACTGACATAACAGGCTTCAAAAGCCATGATAAGACTGAACCGCTTCCAAGACAGCGCTTGCAATACGGATGAACAAGCTGAAATTTTTTAAACCCTTTCATAATCTTGCCCACCTCCTCTGACGAAAGGACTTCTTTAAGAGATGCATTATTCAGATTGCCGACTTTTGTTTGTCCGTTAAAATCCACACAGCACAGCGCAACATCGCCGTTATGCAGGATGCTGAAGTGGTCTCTCATTCCGAAACAATAACCTGCCCATGCGTCATAAACCTTCCCCCTGTCAAAGGCGTGTCCCCAGTCTTCAAGCATGTACGTCTCAAAAAAAACATTAGGATAAATCTCCACGACATTCCACTTATATGAGACAAGGGATTTTATACGCCTGATTGCTTTTTCTTTCCTCTCTGACTCAACGCCAAGAATGTCATATATGCGGCCAGCCCAGTAGCTGAAGGTATCCCGCAATTCTTTTGTTGACGACATAACTCTTACCGGCCCGGCTTTTTTCTCTATGTTTTTCTGCGGGAACCTTGTGTTAAGAAACCTGAACTTAAATACCGTGCCCCTTCTCTTTGCCATATAGGAAGAAAAGAAGTTAAGAATGCCGCTGAGATACGAATCAAACGTAAGGGCCTTTGCCTTTCTGAGGGCAAAGGATTTTGCATCAGGCGTCTGAAGGGAAATATCTATCTGATGGAGGTTGTAATCCAGAAGCCGTTTTCCAGTCTCGCCTCCAAGCCTGCTTCCGTTAGTGGTAAGCCCCACATTCGCTCCTTTATCCCTGCTGTAAGACAGTATCTCAAAAAAATCGGGGTGCAGTGTCGGCTCTCCCATTACATGAAAGGTAATCTTATCGCTCAGTTTGTTTTCCTGAATCTCATCAATTATCCTTTTGGCAAGTTTAGTGTCCATATAGCCGTACGGCCTCTCCATTGCGGACTTAGGGCAGAACACACAGTTGAAATCACAGATGTTTGTGAGTTCTATATGGATTCTCTTGAGCGGGACTTCTATATGGCCGAAATATCTTTTTGTCATCTTATCTTCTCCGCCTTCGGCGGAACCTTCTGTTATTATAATTTTCCGCTTGCATCAAATACAACCTTCATCCTGCATACGTTCTAACAGGGTGTTGACCTTTTAGAAATTCTGTGCCAGAATAGCAATAAAGTTTTGGAAGTTTTTGTAGTAAATGACCGCAAAGACTTTAAACTTTGCGGTTTTTTTATTGCAGAGTTCCGTAAGCTTAAGTATTTAACAAGGAGGTACAGCACCGTGGCAAAAGGAACCGTTAAGTGGTTTAATGAGTCCAAGGGTTTTGGATTTATAACCAGTGAAGACGGCGGAGATGTTTTTGTTCACTATTCTGCGCTTCAGGGAGACGGCTTTAAGTCTCTTGCTGAAGGACAGGCAGTGAGCTTTGATGTTGTTGACAGCCCTAAGGGCCCAAAGGCAGCAAACGTTACAAAACTCTAAGCCAAAAAAGCAGTCCCGAGCAGCTCGGGACTGCTTTCATTCCTGATACCTTATTTTCTTACCGCTCAGAACCAATTTCTTAAAAGATTCGGCAGGCAGAGGAACGCTGAAATAATAACCCTGCATCTCGTCACAGCCGCATTCCCGCAGGAAGGAAAGCTGTGCTTCCGTCTCTACGCCTTCTGCGACGGTTTTCAAATTCAGGCTGTGAGCAAGCGCTATAATCGCCTTGGAAATAGAAGCGCTGCTTGAATCGTGAGCTATATCCCTTACAAATGACTGGTCAATTTTGAGCTTATCTACAGGGAACAGCCTCAGATAGTTTAAAGAAGAGTAGCCTGTGCCGAAATCATCTACCGAAATCATTGTCCCCAGCTTTTTTAAATCTTGCATCATATTTATGGAAGCCGCAGAATCCTGCATTATCAGCCGCTCAATAAGTTCAAGTTCAAGATATTTCGGCTCAAGGCCTGTCTCCCTTAAGACGTCTGTGACTGTTTTTATAAGCCTTCCCTCGTAAAACTGGCTGGACGCTATATTGACTGCAATATGCATTGGCGGTAAGCCTTCAGCCTGCCAGAGCTTGTTTTGCCGGCATGCCTTGCGGAGAGTCCATTCACAAATCTGCAGGATTAATCCGGTCTCTTCTGCAAGTTCAATGAACTTTGAAGGAGGGGCCACCCATTCAGGCTCCTGTCTCCGTATAAGAGCTTCCATCCCGCTTATCATTCCGCTATTCAGATTCACCACAGGCTGGTAATAAAGCACAAACTCTTCACGCTCAAGCGCCTCTCTAATGTTTGCCTCTATGCTGAGACGCTGAAAAGTCATATCGCCCATCGCATTGTTATAGAACTGAATTCTGTTGTCGCCATGCTCCTTGGCATTATACATGGCTGTTTCAGCATTTTTAATCAGCATTTCCAGCTTGTCGCTGTCCAAGGGATAAAGAGCAATTCCGATGCTTGCAGAAACAATGACCTTGTGTCCTTTAAGAATAAACGGGCTTAACATTGAATCAATAATTTTTCTGCTGACAACCTCTGCGCTCTCTTTGCCTTCAATTGCCGGCAGGATTATGGCGAAGCTGTTTCCGCTTATATGCCCCACAGTGTCTTCCTTGCGCATGCACCCCGAAACTCTTTTGGAAAATTCTTTAATTAACTGGTCGCCGGCGCTGTGGCCGAATGTATTATTTATGTTCTTAAAACGGTTAATGTCAACGAACATAACTGCGAGCGCGCGATTATTGCGTTCAGCGCCAAGCAAGGCCTGATTTAATCGGTCCAGAAACAGCCTGCGATTCGGAAGGTTTGTCAGGCTGTCATAGTTGGAGAGATGTTCAATTTGTTCCTCTGTTTGTTTCAAGGCGGTTATGTCTGAAAAAAGCCCTGAGTATTTTACGGTTTCACCCCTGCTGTTTTTAATAGCGCTTATTGAGAGCCACTTTGGATATATATCGCCGTTCTTGCGTTTATCCCATATCTCGCCCTGCCATCGCCCTGTCTCTTTTATTGTTTTCCACATCTCCATGTAAAATTCCCGGTTATGTTTCCCGGATTTCATAATATTCGGTTTTTGTCCTATAAGCTCCTCTTTTGCATAGCCTGTTGCAAAGCAGAAGGCGGGATTTACATATTCAATATTTGCCTGCGCATCTGTGATGAGGATAGGATTGTTGCTGCTGTCTAATACATTGTACGCAAGGAGTCCGCGGTCCTCTAATCTTTGGCATTCAGAGGCTTTTGAAAGCAGCAGCCTGAATAAAAAATAAAGAGCGAAAAAGATAATAACCAAGGCGGGCGCAGATAAATTAACAGCCTGCCTTAAGACAGGAGATAAAGCTGTGAGTTGCGAAAGCTGAGGAATAAGCAGTCCGGCAAAAAACATAAAGGCAAGCACAATAAGCGAAAGGCAGAGAGGCCCTAACCCAAGAAAGAGGTTGATTGCTTTTGATTTTCCCTGCAGAGATTTTATGTCAAGTGTATCCTTCTGCGCCATACGTAAATTATATATGAATTCTTTAAATTACAGAAATGATTTAAATCATGTATTGTCTGTCCTGTTTTTGGAGGTTTTCAAGTCAACACTTGTCTCCTGTTTCAACCTCTTTGCATCAGGGTCATCTGTTGGTCACACCTGTTGTCTCGTAGTTTACCTGACAGTCATTGTCCAAAGCATCGGCGTTCACTGCCTGATTGAATGTTATTGAGTCAACAAGGCCGACACAGCCAGCGGTTGTGAAGCGTTCAATAATCTCGCCGGAATTAAGGAGACGGGTCGGGTCAACGGTAATCTCTTGGTTGTTGCCTACGCTACTGCATACGCTGTCAAGCCTGAAGATCCTTGCTGCACCGGTTGCATTCCATACCCTGAAGCCCGAGCAGCCCGTGCTGCGTGCCACCTGATGGATTGTCAGCACGAGGAGCTTCTGAGCTATATTGTCGCTCGTTCCTGCAGGGTCATTATTGTCCCTCGCAAAAAAGGTGAGATTAAAGCTCCCCGACTCATTGGGAGACCCGGATATAACAACTGTATTTGATTGCGTCCATGAAGCTTCGGCAAGGGCTGAACAGTCTGTGGAAAATACAATATTTGCCGTATTGGCAGTGTTTCTGAAGGTCAGATTTGACGGGGCTGTGGCAGGGGTTCTCTGGATGCACCACCTGTAGCTCTGGTTCGTAGTAGTAAAAGGCACGCCTCCTTTGGCAAATACTGTGGCATCGTATACCGTTGCATCCCTGAAGCCGGCAGGGAGATCATTATTTACAATTTCCAGTTGGGGCCCTGCGCACCCGGCCTTGGTCCTTAGTTCATTGAGGGTGGTCCATTTGACAAGATCGTCATAAGGCTCCGTCCGTGTGCCTCCGATATCTCCTGCATAATTATCAATACCGGCAACATCCACATCGTATACACTAACAGTTGTTGCCGATGAGACCGCCTGAGTCCCTGCGGTCTGATTGTTGTTATTGGCACCGCTGCTGATGATTATGAATGCCACATTCGGAATAGTATTTGTCGGGGATGCGCATGCAGCGTCTGGACAGGTCTGAACGGTTAAATTTGTCGTGCTCCTGCCGCAGACAGCTTCTACTGCCGGAGATGTTATAGTCGTCAGATTGGTGTCTGTTACATAAAACAAAGATTTGGTCCATGCGTCCTTAGGATTCCTTACTGCGCTTGTAAATTCGGTTGTTGTGGGAAGCCGCTTGTTTGAAGAAGCATAACTTATCAAAGACTCTGCTGCCGCATCTATGATATCATTGGTCTGGTTTATCTTTACCCTCTTTGTCAGAGGGCCTATCAAAGACACTCCGAGGGTAATCAATATGCCGATAACAACCAGCACCACTGCAAGTTCTATAAGGGTGAGGCCTTTATTTTTGGTTAGGGGCTCCATACCTAAGAGAATAGCATAGAAAAGCCCGGGGGATTAACGGGGCCGGTCAAAATAATAAACCAGAGCTACATGCGTCGTGCCCCATGCTGCCGGAGATGCCGTAACGTCAGTTGTTGCAGCGACAACTTCGTTTCCGGATCCGGCTGCTAAAGTTATTGCCGTAGCCGCCCTGACATTTCCAGCTCCTGCATCGGCAGTGCCGTCGGTGGCTGTGTCAAAAGATTCAAAATAGACAATTTCATCTGCTGCGAATGCTGTTGTGCAGGCGTCGGATTTGCATATCACGATTACATTTTTTGAAGTCCCGCTTACAGTGTTAAACCCCATTTTCATAAAAAATCTAAACGAGCCCAAAGTTATTGTAGCTGTAGGAGGGTTAATGAAGTTTGCATTTGCTATTTCATCCAGAGCAGTGTTTGAACTTGATGTCTCATCTATTGTTGAAGTCTGGTCTCCTATGATGCCGTTGATATTAGCATCTCCTGCAAACCTGCCTTTTCTGTCAAGATAGGTCCACTGCGTAATCTCCCACTGCTTGGCCCAGTTTACAAATTTCTTGGCCCTTGCGCTGTTAATGAGATCCTGTCCCTTGAGAACAGCTCCGATCAGAATCCCGATTATTACGAGGACTATTGACAATTCAATCAGGGTAAAGCCTTTTCTGTTTTTGCGCCCTTGCTTAATCTTCCCTCCGCAACTGCATGTTTTTAATAAATTTTTATATAAATATAACCTTATTTGATTGCCCTGTCAATATAATACTGCATAGTGTATAATTTAACATGCCGAGGATATTCGGACTATTTGTTCTTGCTCTTTTATCCGTCCCTTCGCAGGCGGGCGCTTTCTGCTTTGAAGACGCCGCCAAAACTTATGATTTAAACCCCAAACTGCTTGAGATTATTGCAATGACCGAATCAAATCTCAGGCCTGACGCAGTCAATAAAAACAGGAACGGCACGCTGGATATAGGGCTGATGCAGATAAATTCCTCATGGATAGAAAAACTCAACCTTAAGGCTGCCGGTCTCATTGAAAATCCCTGCTACAATACGCTGACAGGGGCCAGGATACTGAGAGAGTGCATTGACAGGCATGGCTACACATGGGAAGCGGTCGGGTGTTATAATGCTTCATCAAAAGAAAAGAGAATAAAATATTCCTGGAGGATTTTAAATAAATTGAAAAATGTAAATAATGCTCCGTATCAAAGACACATTGCTCCGCATGAACAAAAGGCTGAAGGCAAAAAGGAAGCCGTTAAAAAGACTGACAATGTTGCTTCTGAATTTTATTTCAGCATCAGGTAAAAAAATGCCCGGGCACGGAAGTTTTTATAACTTTAAAAAATTAACAGGGGCAGCGTGAGTCTCTTAGCGGATCTGCTTTCAAAGGTAAAATATCAGGGTTTTAAAAGTGATGTTCCTCCAAATCTAAAGCACGCCGTATTAAATTCTGCTGAAAAATATGCCGTTAAAAAAAGGATAATATTCCTGTCGGCCCTTATTTTTGCCGCGATTGCATCAGGGGCCGGAGTTGTTTACATTATGAATTTTTACGGCAAGGCGCAGGAAGCAGAGAAACAGGAGCGGCAGATTGAAAAATTTCAGGAACATGCTGTTAAAAGCGCTCCGTCTCTTCCATCTGCGGTTCCCTTGCCGGACAATACTGCATCCGAACCCGTAAAGGAACCGGAGGGCGATACAGGCATTCAGAAAGAGAAAACAAAAAAAGACGCTGTCGTTCAGCACGTTAAGCGGCAGAGGAAGACATTTAAAAAGGAGGGCCTGCCCTCTGTATCCGAACCTAAAACAGCTGAACTTTCCAAGGACGCGGGAGATAAGAAGAGGCTGCCTAATGAAAACCAGTTAAAAAGAGACGCATATATTTCAGCTGCGCAAACATTTGAGACTAAGAGAAATTATCACAACGCGCTTGCCAGTTATAAAAAAGCGCTGGGACTGGATCCTGAAAACCATATTATATTGAATAATATCTCCAGCGTGCTGCTCAGGCTGAATTCTTATGACGAGGCGGTGCGGCATTTAAAGAATGCGCTGAGCATAGAGAAAGATTATGTGCCTTCACTCGTAAATCTTGGCATCGCATATGCCATGCTCGGCAATTTTCCGGAAAGCGAAAGCTATCTTGCAAGGGCACTGTCCATAGAGCCTTCAAATGCCCATGCACTGCTGAATTTTGCCATCCTGCATGAAAGGCGAGGGGACAGTGATAAGGCATACAATTTTTTCTATAAACTTTCACAAACGGGAAATATTCAGGGTTATCTCGGCATTGCAAGAATTGCGGAGAAGCAGGGAAAAGTTCAGGACGCAGTGAAGGTTTACCGTGAAATAGCGTCAATGAACGGAATTGAGCCGGAGACAAAGAAATTTGTTGATGAGAGGCTGTCGCATTTAGGGAGATAGGGCAACAGCATCATTCGTAATCCAGTACTCCCTTCCATCTGAAGACAGTCTTATCTTGTACCATTTTTTGCCGGTGGTTTCTGTAAATTCGCCGGTTACATGGAGAACCATGCCTTTTGTTGCAGACATGATGTCTTCCGCATTAGGAGACGGCTGCAACTTCAGGCCGATGGACTCGGCGGTTATCATGCCTGTAGTTTTCTGCTTTATCATCTGTTCCGCTTCACGGCCGGCGGCTTCCTTTTTTTCAACAGGCTGTAATTTATGAAACAGGTTATCTTTGTAGCTTACGGCAGCGGCAAAGCCTATCGTGCAAAACAGCATGAATACAAGAACGGAACGCCTGATGCTTATAGCCCTGTATTCCTTTTTTGCATAACCTTCCGAGAGATGCCTTATCGCGTACAGGATATGCCTTTTCTTGATATTTTTGCTTGTATCCAGATACGCTGCCATCATGGCCCTTGAAGATATAAGGTTAATAAGCCTTGGAATGCCCTCTGATGAGCTGTGTATGAGTTTTTTTGCCGCATCTTCAAATATTAGGGAACCTTTTCCGGCTTTTATCAGTCTGTAATTTATATAATCAGAGGTCTCCCTTATAGTTAAGGGATTCAATATCACCCTTAGCGTGATTCTCTGATTTAATTGCCTGAGTTTTTCTGTAAGCAGCCTCTTCCCCAGCTCAGGCTGCCCGATGAGGACTATTTGAAGCAGCTTTTCCTTTTCTGTCTCAAGATTTGACAGCAGCCGCAATTCTTCCAGGGTTTCATCTGGAAGGTTCTGCGCCTCGTCAACTATAATGATAATCCTCCGGCCCAGCAGTGAATTTTCTATGAGGAAATCCCTGAAGGCCCTGATAATCTCATTTTTATTCGTATTTTTTATTTTCACATTCAAGTCCTCAAGGACTGTAAGCAGAAACTCTTCAGGCGACAGCCGGGGCGTAAGCACAAGGGCAATTCCCGCCCGGTCTTTCCAGCCTTTTGTATTCAGAAAGGTGTTTAAAAGAGTTGTCTTGCCGGTGCCGGGCTCTCCGACTGTAAGGAAAAACCCCTCCTTCTGTTCAACCATGTAAGTCAGTGTGGATAGCGCTTCATTATGGCTTTCAGAGGGATAAAAATATAAGGGATCCGGAGTTAACCTGAAGGGGTCTTCTTTTAAATCAAAAAACTCTAAGTAATCCATTTAAGCTCAGCCCCGGCCCAATTTTATTACCAGATCGTAAACCGGAAACAGCAGTCCTATAATAATTACCGCAAAGATGATGCCCACCAATGTAATCACGACAGGCTCTATCATCTTCCCTATTTTTTGAGATATGTCGTCAAGTCTTTTAAAGTAAAAGCCTGAAAGATATGCAAGCTGTTTGTCCAGATTGCCGCTGGTCTCGCCCGCGTCTATCATTCTCGCCACTAAAGAAGGAAAAACAATGTGTTCCCTGAGAGCATCGGATATTCTGCTTCCTGACGATATGCTGTCCTTTATTTCCAGAATCGCCCTTTTGAAAACCTCATTCCCTATTAAATCTGCAACTATGTCAAAGGCCTTGTTAATCGTCAGTCCGGCCACCACCAGTATCCGCAGCTGTTCGGAAAAAAGAGCAAGGAGCTTGTTATAAACCACAATCCCCATAATAGGGAGCTTCAGCTTTATTTCATCAATATAATATTTAGAGCCGCTTTTCCGGTTTAGCACGCGTATGGCAATAAAAACCGCAAGGGGCGGTACAGGTATAAAATACCAGTATGCCTGCACGAAATCGCCGGCAGCCAGCAGCATCCTTGTAATGAGCGGCAGTTCTATGCCCATATCCTTCATCGCGGATATAACCTTCGGCAAAACATATGCCAGCCAGAAGATTAAAGCTCCGGAGGTCGCAATGAGCGCGAAAGCAGGATATATAAGCGCTCTCCGAATCGTCAGGGCCAAATCCTCCATCCTCTGCATGTGGTCTGCGGCATCAGAAAGGCTTTTTTCCATGTCTCCTGTTTCCTCGCCGACCTTTATCAGGCTGGCAAAGATCTCAGGAAATATACCTTTCTTTGAGGCCACAGCATCTGAAAATCTCATCCCTGTTTCTATCTGGGCTCTTATGTCTGTCATGGCATTTTTAAAAGTCTTGTTTTCTATGCCGCTGATTATATCAGTCAGTGCGGTCATCAACGGAATGCCGGCCTTCAGCATAACCGAGAGATTATTGGCAAACTCTATGACATCCTTATTTTTTACATTTCGCTTCCAAAGGCTTTTTTTCAGGTTTGTTATCAGCGTGCTTGCTGCTTTAACATTCAGTATATATAATCCGTTAGAGGAAAGAATTCCATAAACATAGTCAATATCTTCTCCCGCAACAGTGCCCCTTATCAGGGAGCCGTCCGGAGTTATTGCCTTATATGAGTAGTATCTCATCGCCCTGTAATCAGCCTGTTACCCTTAATACCTCATCCAGTGTCGTTATGCCCGAGGCGGCTTTTCTAACGGCATCCTCTTTTAACGGCCGCAAACCCTTTCTTATTGCTGCTGCCTGAATTGCCGGCGCAGAGGCCCCCGAATATATCATATCTTTTATCTCATCATCCAGAACTAATATTTCGCCGATGACTGTTCTTCCCATATATCCCGTGCCGTTGCAGCGCGGGCAGCCCTTGCCTTTAAGGGCAGATGTTAAATCAATTGCATTCTCCTTAAAGACAGAAAGCTCACTCTCATTTAAATCGTATTTTGCCTTGCAATGGCTGCATATTTTTCTGACAAGCCTCTGCGCAACTATTGCGAGAAGGGAAGAAGATATAAGAAAACGGTCCACATTCAGGTCTATGAGCCGCGGTATTGCAGTTACGGCGTCATTGGCATGAAGGGTGGAAAGAACAAGCTGACCCGTCAGCGCAGCGCGTATGGCTATTCTTGCCGTTTCCTCATCCCTTATTTCGCCAAGGAGCATCACATTAGGGTCCTGCCTCATAAAGTTTCTGCCTGCAACAGCGAAGTCATATCCGGCTTTTTCATTTACCTGCGTCTGCTTAATCAGGCTTAACTTGTATTCCACGGGGTCTTCAACTGTGAAAACATTTTTTTCAAGAAGGTTTATTTCCCTTAAGGCAGCGTAAAGAGTTGTTGTTTTGCCGCTTCCTGTAGGCCCTGTAATCAGTATTATCCCGTACGGTTTAAGAAAGAGTGATTTTATTTTTTTAACGTTAGGCTCGTCAAATCCCAGTTTTTCAACTCTCAGGAACGGGCCGACGCCCGCAAGGATTCTCATTACAATATTTTCTCCGTATATGGTGGGGACCGTAGATACGCGTATGTCATATTGCTTATTGAGGAAAGTAAAATTGAAAGAGCCGTCCTGAGGCAGCCGCTGCTCTGCTATATCCATCTCGGACAGCACCTTTATTCTGGACACTATCCCGTTGTGGGCTGTTTTCGGAATTCCGTGCCCGTACTGAAGAATGCCGTCCACCCTGTAAAATACATGAACGATATCCGGCGTCGGGTTAATATGGATGTCGGAGGCATTTCTTCTGAAACCGTCTATAATGATAAGGTCTGTTAGTTTTGTCACGGTTGTGCCCGCTGCAATTCCGGCAGCCTTCATCTCAGCAATGGCGTTCCTTATGCCCTGCTGAGTCGGGTTTTCCATGAAGAAATAGGCACGCTCTAAGGCATCACGGAAACTGTCTTTATCTATTACACAGACATGCGGCTGCTTTTTCGTAAGTCTGGTAACAGTGTCAACTGCCGATATGTTGCTCGGATTAGTAATTCCGATGCTGAGCTGCCCGTTTTTCATTTCAAGAGGGATGAATTCAGCTTTTTCCGCAGTCTCTTTGGGTATTATCTTCAGGGCCTCTTCCTCAATGGCGTATTCACCGAAATCCACAAACTCCAGGCCGGACTGTTCCGCAAGTATCTGCCCCAGTTCTCTTGATGTTACGAACCCCAGTTTTATGAGAGTGTCGCCAAGCAGATCGCCTGTTATTTCCTGCTGGATTAAGGCCACCTGCATCTGTTTCTCGCTGACAATGCCTTTTGTCTTCAGGAGGTTCCCTATTTTTTCCATTATCATTCCCTACTTTGAAACCAGCATTGGCTGTAAGATTATAACCAGCTCTGTCTTTGTTTCCAGTTTATCCCTGCTCTTAAACAAACCGCCAAAAACAGGCAGGTCACCCAGTATCGGCACCTTATTATCCTGTAGGCTTTCCTTCTTGGATATAAGGCCGCCGATTATAATCATCTGCCCGTCCCTGACCTTCACCGTAGTGCTGAGCTCTTTTAAGTCTATTGTAGGAAGCGATATCTGGGTTTGGTTGCCGGACTGGCCTACGGTTCTTTCTTCAACGCTTACCAGGTCGGAAATTATGGGGGTTATTGTCAGGGAAATATCCCCGTTTTCACTTATATACGGAACGATTCCAATAATAATCCCTGACAGAACAGAGCTTGTGCCTACCGTGAACGTGGTTATAGGAGTTGAGCCGGCTGTTGTTGTGGTTGAAGTCTGCACCTGTGAGATGATAGTCACATTCCTTCCAACGCTAAGGAGCGCTGTCTGGCTGTTCATTATATTTATTCTCGGGTTTGATAACGTCTTTACCTCTCCCTGCTGCTCCAAGGCCTTCAGGAGAGAGGTTAAGTTTTTGCCTGTAACGCCTATGTTGAAGGTCGGGAGTGTTGAGCTGACCACATCGGAAAAACGCTGCGTCTGGAATGAAAGTGCTCCTGCACCCGCCCAGTTTTCAAGAAAACTCCAGTCAATTCCGTATCTCAGCCTGTCGCTTAACTGCACTTCGGTTATCTTGGCCTCTATCAAGACTTGCCTGTTGATTACCTTTCTGACTGTGTTGAGGTATTGTTCCACCCTTTCAATATTCTTTTTTGAGGCTGTCACTGCTATGGTTCCGGTCAACCTGTTGACCGTAAAGCTTTGCTGGGGAGATGAAGACTGGGGCGCGCCTGCAGGCGCTGCGGTTATTCCGAGTATGCTTGAGACTGTTTTTTCTATTATATCCCAAAAGTTGAACGCCGCAGGATCGCTTTTAGACGTTTGCGTGACGCCGCCTTTTATGTTTGTGGCGCCTGCTGTTGAAAGCGTTGTTCCGGCAGTTCCGGTTGTTCCTGTTGTGGTTCCTCCTATCCCGATTATCCCTCCTCCGAGGATATCGCCGCCTACATCAACATTATAATTCTGAATGATGGAAGGATGCCCGAGCTCAAAGAATTTCGTGTCTATGGCCTTTACTGTAAGCATATTATTTCCGATTGCGTAAAAATAATCCACGGAGGAAATAATGACATTCAGGGCTTCTTCCGCAGTTGTGTTTTTTAAGGTAATGGTTATCGGAGTTTCAGGATTTACGCCTTTTTCCATGACTAGGTTAATTCCCGTTGCCTCGGAAATCACATGAAGCACGTCTCTGAGGGGAGTATTTCTTGCGGATATATCTACGACCTTTGTCTTTAAGGAAGATATGTCTTCTGCCACAGGGATAAACTGGGGCATCTTCAGCTCCGGAGCAGCCGGTTTTTCCGTCTTTATCTCTTTTGTCTCTTCAGGTATCTGAACCTTTTTCCTCGTGTCCGGGGACGCGCATGAAAGGACGAGTGCGGCTGACAGCAAAGAAAAAAGAACAGGCCTGATGCAGGATTTTTTTATTGCTCTATCTTTATCCATTCCTCTCCCTCTTTATCCTTTATCAGCACCCTGTTTCTCTCTATTTTTTTTACTTTGCCGTTGTCAATGGTATCGCCCTCTTTTACTACTATATCATTTATTATCGCCATTTTCCTGTTTTCAGTTATAAAAATAAGAACGACTTTTCTTCCCTTCATTTCCCGCGGGAATACTTCGGAAAGCTGAACCTTAGGAAAATCCTTTTGGGCCGTAACAGGCAGGTCTATGGGACTTTTCAGGGCTGTTACTGTAACCGGCTGTTTATGTATGACGGCAATTTTCTTGTATGAAAACTTTGAAATATCCTGCTCCGCGGATGAGAGCGCAGGCTTAAATTTGAAATAAGAGGATGCGATTATTGAAAGAATAATCGCAGTAAAGGGCAGCAGTATGATTGTTGTTTGTCTCCTGTTAAATAGCATTTTAAATTCCTACCGCATTTATTTTTTCTTGCCTTTCAGGGTTCTGATATCTCCTGCGATTTCATAATAAACGGCCTTATCCGGCGTTTGCGATAAAGATATCCTGCTGATATTAAAAACCGGGAATTTCCGCGATTGAAGATGGCCTGTCTTATTAACAAAATCCGCATAGTCTTTTAAGGGCGCCCTTACAATGACGGGCAGGCTGACCTCATCCCCTTTGTATTCCATAGGGCTGACTGTAATCTCAGCTTCCTTCATTCCGGACTTTAATCCGTCAAGACTTATTAAGAGCTGCATCTCGGCGGCCTGCGTGGTTATATCAGGCGTCATAATCCGGTCCATGCCTGCCATTATGGAATCCATATCAGCAGCCGCGCCCTGTATTGTAAAAAGATTTTGTTTGGCGGCCTGCAAGTCCTTTAAGGCGCCTGAGAGGTGATTTTTATACCTTGTTGAAATAATAACGCCGGAAAGGGATATGAAAATAAATAAGCCCGATAAAACATAACAATAAAATAACCGTTTCAATTTATTATCCGTATCTTTCGGTTCATCCATAATATTTAATTCCCCTTGAACCTGGCCTCAATATGAAAACTTTTATCTTTTAAGTCTATCTTGTCCGATACCAATTCTATTTCTTTATTCTTTTTAATTACATCCAGCAGGGTCTGGTAGTTATTTTGCATCTCGGCAAACCCCTCCGAGATAACAACCCCCCTAATGTTAAAAAGCAATGAGGCGCCCTTCTCATTATTAATCTGGATGGAATGAATGTTTACGTTTTTTATGCGGAACTGCTCCATAATAATCAGCAGCCTCTGAAAATCATGCGGAGAGCCTGCATTTTTTATGATATTTATCGCAGGAAACAAACCCTGCATTTTTTCGTGTTTCGTCCTGTAATCGGTGAAGGCCGGCTCCATGCTTTTTATCTCTGCCCGCAAGGATTCAATTTTCTCTTTTAGCAATAAAGCCTCAGATATCTTCATGCCTGTATAGCCTAATCCGAGAAGTGCAAGTGTTAGAAAAAGAGCCGTGAGATATCCGATTGCTGTTTTCCGGGCATAAAACTTCCTGTAATCCTGCGGAAGGATATTGCCTGCCTCCATATCCTTGACGCGGAATAACGCTGATATGGGCGTAATAAATTCTTCTATGATATTTTTCCCCGAAGCTATAATGTTTGGCGGATGCATAATACAGAGTATAGGCAGGGCTAAATCTATGTCCGAATGATAGCGGTAACACGCCTCGCCTACCAGAGCTATCAATGTCGGATTCAGTTTTAGGGTCTGGCGGCAATAGGCTATGGTCATATTTATATTCTGGATGTCGGGATTATGAATGCCCTTTTCCGAGAATTGCGTCAGCCTGAACGGAAGAAAAAACCTGTCCTTAACAAAAAATAATGCCGTATTTCCTCCTGTTCCGGCAATGCACAGCGCAAGTTCATTTTTCAGGCTGATGGATGAATTTACCAGATGGGCCAGAGCAAAGGCACTGGGATATAAGTGTTTTATTTTCTTATTGTGCCTGTCAAATCTGCTTATTACGCTGAATAAATCTTCGTTGCTGACGGCAAAGATGAATACCTCCTTCATCAACCTGCCTTCGTGAAGTTTTTCGCCGAGAACCGTGTAAAAAAAAGAAGGGTTTATGAGCTCAGGGAATTTCTTCTTTATCTCCGAGGCAATAATGCTTTTGACGTATTGCTCCTTAACAGGGGGGATAAACAGTATGTCCTCGCGGAATGACTTAAAATCACAGGCAACAGTAAAATACTTGGTCTTTTCCCGGCTCAGGAAGCCGTCAAATTCTTCATTCCGAAGAGTAAGGGTTTTTTCAATTAATAACTTTTCATTATCCGATGACGCATATACTACCTTAATTATTTCATTTTCGAAGCTGACGGCAACCTGTCGCGCCAAGCATACCTCCCCGAAAACAACGAATTCAATTTCCGCTAAGTGTTTGTATTATATCATGGCTGAAGGGGATATTCATTTTGAAATCAAAGGTTTTTTGAAGCGTCATGCGGGGCATTTTAAAGAGAGAGCCGCAAGGCTGCATTAAGAAATAGTGGATATTGAAAACTATTTCTTTTTAGTGGATTTAAATGCCTTCAGATCGCCTAATAACTTTGTAATGGCAGGTTCTATGACAGGCAATTCTTTTTTTACAACTGACCAAACGACTTTGTAATCT
>QZJQ01000042.1 GCA_003599795.1 Nitrospiraceae bacterium | reverse complement strand
TATCGGCATTGACCATCTCGGCTATAGGGTTTTCCCCGAATACAGACTTCTCAGAAAAGACAACAGCATGTTATTTATCAGAAAGCTAAAACATATGAGACTGCTTTACAAAAAGAGCCTTATTACATTCGAAAAATTAAACGCATCTGTTCAAAGCTGGCTCGGACACGCAAAACATGCGGACAGTTATGGATTGAGATGTCGCATATTGACATCCAAGATTCAATCAGGCTTTTTGAAGCCTTTCTGCCCAAATGGCATTTAGTAGGCGGCATATAGCGTAAATGGACATAGGGATTAATATAATACCCCTGACTTTTGAGGTAATTTTGCATGTGGGTAATTTTACCTTGACTCTATAGGCATGTATTCTTTAAGATTTTGATAACCCTGCTGATTCTTCCTAAATTAAGGGGAAGACGAGGAGGGTTAAAAATGGAGGGGTTATGCGAAAAATATTTATTTCAGTGATTTTGGGTTTATTTCTATTCTCTAACCTTTACGCTGCACAGTCCACAATTATTGAATCTGAAGGCTATGCGTGCATGGGCGAGGATAAATCAATGAAGCAGACAGAGCGCGCTGCAATGACAGATGCAAAGGATAAAGCGGCAAAGAATGCAGCCACTTATATCAAGTCTGAGACAAAAGTAAAAGACTCGCAGTTGGTTAAAGACATCATTGAGGCTTATAACAATGCTACAGTTGCGGTTGATAAGGAAATTGAAAAGGGCTGGTACACTGACCCGTCATTGGGCAAATGTTACAAGGTAAAGATAAAGGCAAATGTCATGCCTGATGAAAATTCAATGAAAAGAATCTCTCAGGAAACCATTGATAATCCTTCCGCGCCTTTAACCGTCAAAGTATGGACTGACAAGAAAGAATATAAGGAAGGCGAGAAGATAAAGATATATTTAAAAGGCAATAAACCGTTTTATGTGCGAGTCATCTATAAGGATACTGCAGGCAACCTGATACAGATTTTGCCGAACCCTCACAGAAAGGATAATTATTTTCATGGCGGCGTTATTTATGAAATTCCGTCAGGCAGCGACAAATTTGAACTTGAGGTAAATCCTCCCCTTGGAGAGGAGAGTATTATGGTATATGCAAGCGTTTCCCAGCTTGGAGACCTGAGCCTTAAAAAAGAGGGCGGCGTATATCAGGTAAGAACTAACCCAAAGGATATAGGCATAAAAACAAGAAGCATTAAAGTAAAGGAAGTTACGGAGGGAAAGCCTCAACAGGCATCGGATTATTCCGAGGGGGAAGTGACAGTAAAAACAGGGAAGTGAAAGAATGAAAATAAAAAGGATAATTGAGAGCATTCTTGACACAATACTCTACCTTTCTGAACTTTTCAATTTAATCATTAGTGCATTTAAAAACCTTCCTTCTCTTAGAATCGGCCCTGTGCGCACTGTTTTCTTCAGGCAGATATACTTTGCCGGAATTGAGACTTTAGGGAAGATGGTGATTATAGGGCTGTTAATCGGAATAGTCATCATAAGCCAGATTACAAGCCTTGTAGGCGTCGGAAGCGGAGCGCTTATAGGCAAAATACTTGTTTGGGTTGTTATAAGGGAGTTAGGCCCGTTATTTGCCGCAATAGTAGTGATTGCAAGAAGCGTTACCGCAATATCCGCAGAACTCGGCTCTATGAATGCGCAGGGCGAGATTGCGGGCATTGAAATGCTGGGCATAGACCCTCAACGATACCTGATAATGCCAAGGATTATTGCGCTTACATTGTCAGCGGTCATGCTGACTTTTTATTTTGAGCTTGCAGCCATACTCGGAGGCATAACAGTCACATCGGTGTTCTGGGGCATCCCATTTGAGCAGCACACGACAGGGATACTGACTTCTCTGACCATCTCTGAGTTATCCGCATCTCTCGTGAAAAGCCTTTTGTTCGGGCTGGTAATATCAGCAGTGAGCTGTTCGCAGGGGCTTAAGGTCAGCGGAAGCATAACCAGAATACCTCAGGCAACAACAAAGGCGACCATGCAGAGCCTGTTTTTTGTGTTCATCTTTGATGGTATAATAACCTTAATATTTTTCATATGATTACGCTTGAATGTGCAAACCTTAGGGGATTTTTAGATTGCGCTTCGCTGGCTGTCTCAAAAGGAAGTGTTTGTGCTGTTTTGACGGAAACCGAGTTTGAAAAAAACCTCCTGCTGAGAATATTCACAGGGCTGACAAGACTGGATTCAGGCAAGATTTTTATTTTTGGACAAGAGGTGTCATCTTTTTCATATACCGAACTCAACAACGCAAGGAAAAGGATTGGCATTGTTCCGAATAACGGAGGGCTTGTGAGCAATCTTAAGGTCTGGGAAAACATAATGCTGCCCCTGTCTTATCATTCATCATCACATCATGATATGGATGAAAAAATGATGACCATTTTGGGTAAAATAGGCTATGATGATAGCGTCTCAGCGCTTCCCGGCCCTTTGCCGGCGTATAAAAAAAGGCTTGCAGGGCTCGCAAGGGCCATGCTTATGGAGCCTGATATGATGATATATGATTCGGTTTTTGACGGCTTAAGTTCTGATATAAGAGGCAAGGCGCTTGAAACCATTACTGCATTCCAGCAGGAAAAAGAGGGCAGGGCCTCGTTGTTTCTTGACACGGACGAATCGGCGTTGAATTATATCAAGGCGAATAATATTTACACTCTGAAGAAGGGGAAATTTTATGAAAGAAACTGACCCGAGGTTCGCGAGCCTGACAGGAAAAGTCGGATTATTTTTTATTGCCGCAGTTATAGGGATAATAGCTACAGTAGTTTTTATCGGGATTGAACGCGGCCTGTTTACGGCTAAGTATAAAATTTATTTTACGGTTGATAAAGGCACGGGATTTTTTGAAGGGATGCCTGTCAAACTCTCAGGTTTTAAAATTGGAAAGATAGACTCGCTGTCGCTTGATGAACATGCAAAGGTAAAGGTTACGCTTTTAATCAGCAGGAAATACGGTAAATGGATAAGAGAGGATTCCAGGGCAATACTCACTAAAGAAGGCTTTGTAGGGGAGACAGTTATAGATGTTACTGTGGGAAATCAGAGCAAGCCTGTTTTAAAGGATGACTCTGCGATAAAGTTTGAAAAAACCCGGGGGTTGGAAGACATCGCTGAAGAAGTTAAGCCTGTGCTGAACGAGATACGAGATATAATAGGCTACGTCAATGACCCGAAAGGCGACATAAAACAGACCCTTGCAAACCTTAAAACACTGTCTGCCGGACTTAATGCAACAAAGGAGAGTGTTGACAAGCTCTTAAAGAACGCCGACAGTAATATTTCAGGTGTTTCTTCTGATGCTTCAAAGACCCTTAAAAATATTGATAAAACCGTTTCGTCCATGAACGAGAAAATAAATCCTGTGATTGATAAGCTCAACAGGACCATGGACAATGCAGAGAAAACAACTGCGAATCTCAAGGATGCCGTGGAAAAAGCCGCTCCGAAGATTCCGCCGCTTCTAAACAAAGGCGAGGATACGCTGAGTGACACGAATGAAGTTATGAAGTCCCTGAAGCAAACGTGGCCCATACGCCTATTTATAGAAAGACCGAAGGACAGCCTTATCCATGGAGACAGCTATGAATAAAGATGGAGCAGTAGAGCAACAGAGCAGCAGAGTAAAAGTCACTACTGTGCGACTGCGCTATTGCGCTATTGCGCTATTCTTTATGTTTATCGGCTGCGGCGGCCCGTCTGCTCCGACTCTTTCTGCAATTCATGAAAAGGCAATTGAACATAACCAGAAGGCTGCCAAAGCCGTTGAAGAGGGCAGTTATGACAGGGCATTGGCTCATTACATGGAGGCTCTTAAGATAAACCGTTCAATTGAAAATACGCAGGGAATTGCCGTTAATCTTATAAATATTTCCGTTATCCACCAGAAAAAAGGTAATCTCCCGAATGCCCGTGAATTCATAGACATAGCCTTTTCCATGCCTGATATAAACAACGACGTCAGATCAGACGCGGCGTATGAGAAGGCAAGAATTTATTTAAAGGAGAAAAATATCACGAAAGCCAAAGATTGGGTGAGCAAGTCATTATCTTTGAATAAGGGAATGTTTGAGGGAAGCAGATGGAATCTAATGGGAAGGATTAACATTGCGGAAGGCAAATACGATGAAGCGCTGAAAACGGCAAATGCCGCGCTGAAGCTGAATATTGAAAATAAACAAAGAGGCGAGGAGGCTAACTCCCTGGCGCTTATCGCGGAGATAAACGCGAAGAAGGGCAATTATCCGGAATCAAAGGCTTATTATATGAAAGCCCTTGAAATAGACAAAGAGCTTGGAAATAGCAAAAAGATCGCCATGAGCTTGCGGGGATTGGGAATGCTCTCTTTAAAACAAGGGGATTTCCCAGACAGCGTGATGTTTTACATGAGGGCTTATGACGTAAGCAGCAGCGCAGGAGATACAGAAGGGGTTTTAGAGGCGCTTGATTCCCTGTCGGATGCTTACCGTAAATCCGGCGATGAAAAAAAATCGGATGAAATGCTGAAGAAAAAAGCCGTCATAGAAAAAGAAAAAAAGAAATAGATGCCGGCCGGATACCCGTAGAGATGAAATTTGATGTAATTACAATTTTCCCCGAGATATTTAATGCCTACCTCAATGAAAGCATTCTTAAGAGAGCAGCTGAAAAAAATCTGATTGAGGTTAAAATCCATAATCTCAGGGATTTTACAACCGACAGGCACAGGACTGTGGATGATTATCCTTATGGCGGCGGGCCGGGCATGGTAATGAAGCCTGAGCCGTTCTTCAATGCTGTAGAACATATTAAATCCGACGGGGTTCGGAGGCAAGTTGTTATGCTGGCTCCGCAGGGTAAGACATTCAATCAGGATATGGCGCTTTCCATGGCAGGACAAAATCAAGATATGATTCTAATATGCGGCAGGTATGAAGCTATAGATGAAAGGGTAAGAAGTCTTGTTGATGAGGAAATTTCTATAGGCGATTATGTATTGACTGGCGGAGAACTGCCAGCTTTGGTTATAATAGACAGCATTGCGAGGCTGATCCCCGGCGTGCTTGGAGATGAGCGCTCTGCTGATGAAGAATCATTTGCCTGCGGGATACTTGAATATCCGCATTACACAAGGCCTCCTGATTTCAGAGGGCTTAAGGTGCCTGAGATTTTGCTGTCAGGAAATCATAAGGCAATATCTCAGTGGAGAAGAAAAGAGGCTTTAAGATTAACTATTCTCAGAAGGCCTGATCTTATGTCCCGATATGCACCGGGACTGAAAGACGAGGATTATAAATTGGTTTCGGAAATAAAGGAGGAGGAGAACAAACATGAATATGATTGATTCAATTGAAAGAGGATACATGAAAGAAGTTCCCGCATTTAATGTCGGCGACACTGTCAGGGTATCCGTAAAGGTTGTTGAAGGAGACAAAGAAAGGCTCCAGCCTTTTGAAGGCGTTGTTATATCCAGACGCGGCGGCGGAACAAAAGAGTCTTTTATGGTCAGAAAGATATCTTTTGGCATCGGAGTTGAGAGGATATTTCCGCTGTATTCTCCAAACATAGATAAGATTGAAGTAATTAAACAGGGTTCGGTAAGAAGGGCTAAGCTTTACTATCTGCGAGGCAAAAAAGGCAAGGGCACACGCATAAAAGAGAAAGAAAGAGACTTTGTAAAACAAGAGGCTTAATGGATATATTCCGGTATGATGAATCCCTGAGGCAAGAGGGGTTTTGCAGGATTGCCGGGATAGATGAAGCGGGAAGGGGGCCGCTGGCAGGCCCTGTTGTGGCTTCTGCTGTGGTCCTGCCTGACGGTAAAACAATAAAAGGTTTGCGGGATTCAAAGAAAGTGCCTGAGGCCGAAAGAGAAAGCCTGTTTGACGTCATAATGGGCTGCGTCATTGACATCGGTATAGGAATGGCAGATGCCGGAGAGATAGACAGGATTAACATTCTCAGGGCGACAAAGCATGCGATGGAAAAGGCAATAAGAGCCCTCTCAGCAGAACCTGACCTCTTACTTATTGACGCCTTGAAGCTGCCCCGCGTGCATATTAAGCAAATTTGTCCGATAAAAGGGGAATCTGTCAGCGCCTCTATTGCAGCGGCATCTATCGTCGCAAAAGTCACAAGAGACAGGCTGATGCAGCAATATCACGAAATGTATCCTGAATACGGTTTTGAAAAACATAAAGGATACGGCACAAAAGAACATGTGGAAAAATTACTAAGTTACGGGCCTTGCCCTATTCACAGAAAAAGTTTTGATAAGGTAATGGATTTAGCGCTGCCATTTTGACAGGAGCAATGATGGAACAGGAAAGAATAGACGAAGCGTTAGAGCTTATATGGCTGCTTGAAGAAGAGGGCCGCACGGAGTTCAACAGGTTTAAATTAAACTCTGATGATGTTAATTTTGATGAGCTGATCAATGTGATGATAAAAAACAACCTTATCCTTCTTAAGGAAGACAAGGTTGGATTCACTGAAAAAGGCCGCGTGCTCGCAAAAGGGCTCATCCGCAGGCATCGCCTTGCAGAACAGCTCTTTACTGATGTTTTTGAGCTTCCTGAAACCGCTGTTGATGCTGACGCATGCAAGATGGAACACATCCTCAGCGAGGAATTGACGGAGAGCGTCTGCACTTTTCTCGGGCATCCTCCAAAATGCCCTCACGGAAAGCCGATACCAAGAGGCGAATGCTGCAAAAAATATAAAATAGAAATAGAACCGCTTGTTGTCAGGCTGACTGACTTTGAAGTAGGGCTGAGAGGAAGAATAGTTTTCATAGTATCAGCCGAAACATCAAGGCTTAACAGGCTCAGCTCTATGGGCATAACTGCCGGAAGCGTAATAAAGTTACTGCAAAAAAAACCTTCCCTTGTTATTCAGATTGAAGAAACGGCAATCGCAATAGACCCGGACATCGCAAAAGAGATATACGTTAAAAAAGCCGCTTGATTCATGCCTGCCTTGCTACAGGTTCATTCCACGTGTTAAATTTTAAGATGCAGCGAAAAGTTCATATTCATACATTCGGATGCCAGATGAATGTCCATGATTCCGAGAAAATGGCGGGAATCCTGAAGGCGGAAGGCTATGCCGAAACTGCCAATGCAGAGGATGCGGACCTGATAATCTTTAATACCTGCAGCATAAGGCAGAAGGCAGAGCAAAAATTCAGAAGCGAACTTGGGAAAATAAAGTCGCTAAAAAGCAAGAACCCGCTGCTTAAGATAGCTGTTGCCGGCTGCATTGCACAGCAGAAGGGCAGGGATATACTTAAGAGGAGCCCCCATGTGGATTATGTTTTCGGCCCTCAGAATATTTACAAATTAGGTGCCATGTTAACAACAAGCGGTATGGTTTGCATTGAGGATAACCCCGATATTCAATATTCAGACCTTCCTTCAGAGAGAAAGGAGAATATTAAGGCATGGGTATCCATAATGTACGGGTGTAATAATTTTTGCAGTTATTGCGTAGTGCCTTATACTCGGGGCAGGGAAAGGAGCAGGCCCAGCCTGAATATCTATGAAGAGATACATGCCCTGGCTGAAAAAGGTTTTAAAGAAATAACCCTGCTCGGGCAGAATGTTAACTCGTACAACAGTGACACTGATTTTCCAGGCCTTTTGAGAAAAATAAGTACCATAAATGGCATGGAAAGAATCAGATTTGTCACATCACACCCAAGAGACCTCTCGGAAAGCCTTACCAGGTGCATAAAAGAGCTGCCTAAAGTCTGTGAGCATATTCATCTTCCTCTTCAATCAGGTTCAAGCAGTATCCTTAAACTTATGAACAGAGGTTATACCTTTGAGGACTATATTGAAAAGGTCGGAAAGCTCAGGAAAAGCATTCCGCAGATCGCAATAACAACAGACATTATCGCCGGTTTCCCCTCTGAAACAGATAAAGACCACGCTGAAACAATGACAGCGCTCAAAACTATTGAATTTGACGGCATTTATGCCTTTAAATACTCGCCGAGGGCAGGAACTGGTGCTGCCGGCATGGAAAACCACATTCCTGAGGGCATTAAGGCTCAGCGTCTTGATGAAATTCTGAAACTTCAGGATGAGATTACATTAAAATGCAATAAAGGTCTTGAAGGTTCGGTTCAGGAGGTGCTTGTTGAGGCTAACGTCAAATCAGGTAAGGGGAGAATTACTGGCAGGACGAGGTCAAACAAGATAGTCAGTTTTGAAGGGGATGAGTCACTGATAGGCGGATTAGTCAATATTGAGATTAAAACAGCTATGAGGCACTCGCTTGAGGGCAGGCTCGTAAGTCAAGGCAAGTCATAGCCCCAAAGGAGCATGTGAAAATCTCCATATTAACACTTGGATGCAAGGTAAATCAGGCTGAAAGCTCCTCAATTGAAGGCGCCCTTAAAAGTTGCGGGCATCAAGTCGTTGATATGTCTGAAAAGCCTGATGTCTGTATCGTGAACACATGCACTGTGACTGCTAAGAGCGATTGTCAGTCAAGGCAGTTAATAAGAAGGGCTCATAGGGCAGGGGCACGGGTATTAGTTACGGGTTGTTACTCTGAACTCAATAAGGAGTCTGTTCAGTCCATGCAAGGCGTTGAAGAGATAATCAATAATGCCAATAAACTCAGCATTATCAATAAGTTATCAGATAAAACAACAGATGTTTCTTCAGCTCTTTCTGGGGCTTCAAAAAGCAGGTTTTTTCTTAAAATACAGGATGGGTGTGATTATTCGTGCAGTTATTGCACTATCCCTAAAGCAAGAGGGGCTTCAAAAAGTGTAAGCCCAGATACAGTTGTTCGTCAGGCTGCTGAAGCAGTATCAGCAGGATTCAATGAAATTGTCCTTACAGGCATTCATTTGGGTGCATACGGGCTTGACTTAAAACATAAAGTAACACTTTCAGAACTCGTTGAAACTATCTTAAAACAAACAACAATTTCAAGACTGCGCATTAGCTCAATAGAGGTGCGAGAGATAGACGATAGATTGCTTGATCTTCTCACAGACAGGAGGATTTGCAATCATTTGCACATACCTCTCCAGAGCGGAAACGACAGAATACTGCAATTGATGAACAGGACATATAATTCGGAGCAATTTTCTTTTAAAATCACTCAGATTTCAAAGAAAATACAGGGAATATCAATTGGAACTGATGTAATTGTGGGGTTTCCCGGCGAGGGAGATGCTGAATTTCAAAGTACTTATTCATTGCTTGAGGGCCTTGCAATTTCATATATGCATGTTTTTCCTTTTTCATCAAGGCCCGGGACTGATGCCGCTGAAATGACTGACAATACGCCGCCTGAGGTCAAGAACTCGCGCGTACAGAGCTTATCCTTGCTTAATGCCCGGAAAAAGGCCATTTATATGCTGGAACAGGTAGGGAATACCCACGATGTCCTGATTGAGGACATTAATATTGCTGGTGCGAGTTTAGGTACATCAGGTAATTACCTGAAGGTTATTATACCAATCAATAAACACCCCCGTGGCTCCCTTATTCCCGTCAGGATTAAGGGCATTCAAGAGGGCAGGCTAATCGGTTCCCCAATATTACAGCACAACTGATTGGTTTATAAGATATTTCAGCCTGCCTAAATGTCATTCAAATCCGTAGAAACCCATATCCGCATTAGCCTCGCGAGCTTAGGATAAGGCCTTAATAACAATTTATCAACAATCTTTGTTTATAGCCTATGTCTGATAAGATATATTATGTTAAGTTAGCAAATATACAAGACTCTGTGTCTTCAGTGGTGCAATTGGGCATGAGGTTTAGCGGGCGCTCCCCTATCTCCTAAGGGGTGAGCGAATTTGTCTAAATTTCAATGAGTTGATACTCTTTGCTTCCGAGTCCGAGTCTTACCGCCTCCTCTATCTGCAAGCGGTAAGGTTTCTTTGAAAGCCCAAAAAGAACATCTTTGGATTGCCTTCCCTTCTTTAAAGAAGAGAGAGTCGCTGATTGAGGTAACGGTTTTGACTTTAAGAGAATATCCATTGCTGCCTGTTCAACTGCCACGATATCATCAGAGATAAGAATCCCCTGGTCCTGAAGGATCGGAACATCAGCAGCAGGCATGCAATCACACTCCGGCTGAATTTCCGTCAAAAAATTTATATAAAGCACTTTATTAGGCTTAAAAGTGCTTAAAACAGCTTTTGCTGCTTCGGCAAGCGATTTCATAAATCTTTTATCGTCCCCAGGCAGTGTGAGAGCGCCTTCAGGACAAACCCTTGTACACCTGCCGCATCTCCAGCAGTCATCTTCGTTGTACCTCAATAGCTCATTTTCAAATTTTATGACCTCAAGAGGGCATATCTCTTCGCATTGAAGGCAGAGCGCGCATTTCTCCTCATCCCATAAAAGCTTGCCCTCACCTATCGTATGCATCGCGCCCCTTCCGCATTTCCATCCGCAGTGCCTGTGACTTGAGCTTACACCGCCCATGGCAAGGTTTTTAATTGCTCCTGCATAGCCGGCCTGAATATGTCCCTTAATATGCGAACAAACCACCATTGCCGGAACGTCATGAATCAGGCTTGCAACTGCAATTTCACCAAGGATTTCGCCTGCCTTCACCATTATGTTGTCATTGCCGTACAGCCCGTCAGCAAGCACAACAGGCGCATTTACAGATAGATGGTTTATTCCGTTCTGATTTGCTACTTCAAGGTAATCCAATCCCTTTATCCGTACAGTATCTGTCACAAAAGGCTTTGCACTCACTGCCCTCAAGGCATCCACTACCTTCCTTAAGAATACAGGCCTTACAACTCTGTGTGCGCCTTCAGAGCCAAAATGAGTTTTCACTGCTGTCCACTCATCCTTCTCAAAATAACCGGAAAGATTAATTTCCTCAAGCAGATGCTCAAGTTTGCCGGGCATGCTTTCGCTGTATTTCCATTTTTTTATTCTTGCAGATGCAAAATATACCTTTGACATATCAGCCTCACTTCACAAATTTATTATAAATATAGCCAATAAGCGCTGCGCTTATAAAGCCGTCTGCAAATCCATAGAGCAGCCCCAGAAAACTTCCTTGCGGAGTTATGGTGTATCCCGGATATATGGATTGCGCCAGAACTTCAAGGAAAAGCCTGCCGTAGCCTGTGTAGTAAGAAAGCCATGTTGTAATAAACAAAGAGCCTCCCCACACTGCTCCAAGCGCAATTCCGAGCGGAACCGGTCTTAATTTCATGATTGCAGCACCTTAATACGCCGGCCCTTTTTCAGGCTTAACGCCCTCTGCGCTCGCTGTATGCCATCCTATGTCATAAGACTGGCCGCATTTAGGGCATATAAGGCCGATTACCCTCTTTCCTTCTATCTCTTTGATATATACATGAAATCCCCGCTCATAGTCGCAGCTTAAACATTTTCTGAATTTTTCCATAATGTTCACCCCCGATATGAGTTGCTCTAATAACTGCGGTACTTATTTGTTATAGGAAACCGCCTGTCTTTGCCGAAGGCCCGGGGCGTTATTTTTATTCCCGGGGGAGACTGCCTTCTTTTATATTCACTTCTGTCTATCATTTTTATAATCTTCTGTGCGCACTCAATATCGCACCCGGAAGGCAGCGGTATGTCCTCAAAACTCTTGTCCTCCTCAATATATGCCTTGAGTATCGGATCAAGGGCAGGATACGGAGGCAGAGAATCCGTATCCCTCTGATCAGGTTTAAGCTCAGCAGAGGGTTCTTTCCAGAGCACTCTTTCGGGAATCAGCGCCCTGCCCTCTTTGGAGTTCTTCCATTTGCAGAGTTCATATATAAGGGTCTTGGGCACGTCTTTTATAACGGCGAAACCTCCTGCCATATCTCCGTAAAGCGTGGCATAACCCACACTCATCTCGGATTTGTTACCTGTTGTAAGCACAAGCCACCCGAATTTATTGGAGAACGCCATAAGTATGTTCCCACGTATCCTTGCCTGAAGATTCTCTTCCGTACTATCTTCAGGAAGGCCCTTAAATTCCATTTTAAAGCTTTCCCTGTAAATTTCAAGTATCTTGCTGATAGGCGCCTCAATTATTTTAATGCCGAGGTTTTTAGAGAGTGCATAGGCGTCATCACAGCTTTCCCTGGATGTATACGGAGAAGGCATAAAGATGCCTGTGACATTTTCCCTGCCGATGGCATCAACCGCAACTGTGGCTACAAGCGAAGAATCAATACCGCCGCTTAAACCTATGACAGCTTTCTTAAAATCATTCTTAATCACATAATCCCTTGTGCCGAGCACAAGCGCTTTGTAAACCTCTTCTTCAAGTGATGCAGCAAGGGGGGAGATATTCCTTCTGTTTGGCTGTCCCGGGCTGTCAAGAGCTATTTCGTAAATAATCATCTCTTCTTCAAACTGCTTTCCCCTGGCTATAATCGCGCCTGTCTTATCAACTATAAAGCTGCCTCCGTCAAAAACAAGCTCGTCCTGTCCTCCGACTGTGTTTAGATATGCTATTGCCACTTTATTGTCAGACGCCCTCTCAGATACCATCTTTTCCCTCAGATGCGCCTTTGCCATATGATAGGGAGAGGCATTTATGTTTAAGATAATCTCGGCGCCTGCAAGAGCCTGATATTTTGCCGGGCCTTCGGGATACCAGATATCCTCGCAGATATTTACTCCGACATTCATCTTATTAATTTTATAGACAGGGGTTTCAGCCCCTGCCCTGAAGTATCTGTATTCATCAAATACCCCGTAGTTTGGAAGAAATACCTTGTGGTATACGCCGATTATTCTGCAGTTCTGAATTATCGCAGCAGCGTTATAAAGAACACTGTTTTTTCTGTCAACAAATCCGACAATGGCAGTTATATCCTTTGTTCTTTCAATAATCCTGCTTAAAGCGTCAAGATTGTCATCCACGAAATGATGCTTCAGAAGGAGGTCTTCGGGCGGATAACCCGTTATTGCGAGTTCGGGGAATACGACTATGTTAGAATTTTGTTCCTCTGCCCTCTGTATATAATCACAAATCTTGAGGGTATTGCCGTCAATGTCACCAACAGCAAGGTTAATCTGGGCCAGGGCAATCCTGATTGTCTTCATAGGTAAATGATAATTTAAGCGCTTCCTTTTGTAAACCCCGTTAGAAAAGAATTGTTTTCCTAACAGGGTAAGGCTATCTTTATTTTTTTAAACTCTTAACTCTTAACTTTTAACTTTTAACTTGCTTTTGTATAATATCCCATGGATTTTCTGGACATACTGTTTCCTGTTTCCGGTGTTAAGACTAATATCCTGTTGCCGCCCTTGGTTGCAATGGTAATCTCTTTTTTTACCTCAATGGGCGGCATATCAGGCGCATTCCTCCTTCTTCCGTTCCAGATGAGCGTACTTAATTACACAGCGCCTTCGGTAAGCGGGACAAACCATGTCTTCAACATCTTTGCAATTCCGAGCGGAGTTTACCGCTACATAAAAGAAGGCAGAATGGCATGGCCGTTGACGTGGGTAATAATTGCCGGCACTCTGCCAGGAGTATTCTTTGGTTTTCATGTAAGGGTTTTATATCTCCCTGATCCAAAGGTTTTTAAATTCTTTGTAGGATGCGTATTGCTTTATATCGGAGTCCGGCTGCTTAAAGAGCTTATACGCAAAGGAAAGACGAAACCTTCCGCTGCAAGGGCGCTTGAAGAAAAATTTAAAAATCATCAATGCTCAAGATTAACTGCCGGCATCCCTTCCCATGCAGTAGTAAAGACAAGCCATGTATCATTAAAAAGGGTTGAATATGAGTTTTGGGGTGAGACATTTTCATTCAATCCCGTGATTATGTTCATTCTGTCATTTATTGTGGGAATTATAGGCGGCGCTTACGGCATTGGCGGTGGCGCAATTATCGCTCCCTTCTGCATTTCATTTCTGCATCTGCCTGCCTACACGATTGCAGGCGCTACTTTGATGGGGACATTTATGACATCAATTGCAGGCGCATTGTTTTACAGTATTCCGCTGATAGTGGATAACACATCTTCAATGCCCGACTGGCCGTTGGGCATTCTATTCGGAGTCGGCGGTTTTGCAGGCATGTATATCGGAGCAAGGCTTCAGAAGTTTGTCCCGCAGCAGTTTATCAAGATAATACTGGGCCTAATCATTGTTTCCCTGTCAATCAGATACATTCTGCAGTTTTTTATGTGACTCCGGCTTGTATATCATGTAAAATAGAAGTAAGATGCCTTTAGCCAGAGAAACTAAAATCTATAAGACATTTATGATCTCCATAAGCCTGACGATTGTCGCAGTCCTGTCAGGGATTTTTTTCATTACAACCATAAGAACAAGGCAATTAATTGATGAGGAAAATGCGATACGGGCGAGGACCTTGTTTAATAGCATAATCCTGGCAAGAAAGTGGAATGCCGGCCATGACGGGGTATATATTGAGAAGAAAAAAGGAGACAAGCCGAATCCCTATCTTGATAAGGCAGAAATCAAAACTATTGACGGCAAGGTATTTATCAGAAGAAACCCTGCTCAGATGACACGCGAAATTTCTGAATATGCTGAAAAAGAAGGCTTATTTAACTTCCATTTAACAAGCCTCAATCTCCTTAACCCGGCAAATAAGCCTGATGATTTTGAGACAAGGGCCTTGTCTTTGTTTGAACGCGGCACCAATGAGTTTTTTGGCATTGAAAAGAAAAATAAAAAGGCGTACTTCAGATATATGGCGCCGCTTTATGTTGAGCAAGAGTGCCTTAAGTGTCATTCAGACCAGGGCTATAAAACAGGCGAAGTGAGAGGCGGCATCAGCATAACCTTTGATATTGAGAATATCCGCAATAAACTGGAAACCAACACTCTCTATGCAATTATTTTCGGCGTGTTGTCCACAGCGCTCCTTTTAGGGCTTATTTTTTTCTTTACAGTGAGGTTAATAAGAAAGACCTCGGAAATCCAGCGGCGTTTTGAGCATCTGGCTATTACAGACGGCCTGACAGGAATATTTAACAGGCGGCACATAATGTCGCGGTTCGACGAGGAATTTGAAAGGGCCAAAAGGCTTAAGAAAAATCTGGGATGCATAATGATTGATATAGACAGGTTCAAATCCATAAATGATGAGTTCGGGCATGTTACCGGAGATGAGGCATTAAGGGAAGTTTCGGTTCGCATAAAGAATTCCATCAGGATTTATGATATATTGGGACGTTACGGCGGGGAAGAGTTTTTGGTTGTATTGCCTGACACAGATTTTGAGAATACGAGGAGCCTTGCCGAGAGAATAAGAGAAAATGTTAAGGCAAGTATGGTTTTAGCGACAGATATGCCTCTTCAGATTCATATTACCATCAGCTTAGGCATTGCGCGCATGACAGATGGAGACAGCACTATAGACGATATTATAAAGAGAGCTGACGACGGGCTGTATAAGGCAAAAAACAGCGGAAGAGACAGGGTTGAATGGCTTTAACGGATAAATTCTTCCATCTGTGGATTGCCTGCAAATCCTGTCTATAATTAAAATAAACAAAAATTTATTCTCACAAAGGAGGTGCTCTTATGTTAAAACCTGTTGTTGACTGGGATACATGTGTGGGCTGCGGCGCATGCGCAGAGGTTTGTCCCGAAGTCTTTCAGCTTAAGGATGATAAGGCATGGGTTGTCGGACTGGAAAAGTGCAATACCTGCAATTGTCAGGAGGCTGCTGACATCTGCCCGGTTCAGGCAATAACCGTTACTGAGGGATAATAAAGCCATGAAGGTTATTGCATTTTTAGGAAGCCCGAGAAAAGACGGCAATACAGAGCTTCTGCTTAAAGAAGCAGTAAGGGGCATAGAGGCTTCGGGCTCTGCTGTGCAAGTCTTTAACCTCAATCTCATGAGGATTTCTCCGTGTCAGGATTGCGGAGGGTGCGATGAGGCAGGTAAATGCATTGTTGAGGACGAAATGTCCTTGATTTACAATGCAATAAGAACTGCGGACAGAATCATACTCGCGTCGCCCGTTTTTTTCTTCGGGCTCACTGCGCAGGCAAAGATAATGATTGACAGGTGTCAGGCATTCTGGTGCGAAAAATACCTGCTAAAAAAACCTATTTCTGAAGGCGAATTCGGAAGGAAGGGACTTTTATTGCTCGTAGGAGGCATGGAAAAAGAGGACGGGATTAAGTGTTCTGAGGCAACTGCAAAGGCATTTTTCAGAACCATCAGCGTGCCTGAACATAAGACGTTGAGTTTTCTCGGCGTTGATTCAAAAGGCGCAATCCTTAATCATCCTACCGCTATTAAAGATGCGTATGCGGCCGGAAAAGAACTGGTTAGGATTTAACCCTCTTCCATCTTTTGTGTATCCACAGCCATTCAGACGGATGCTCTTTAATATATTCCTCAATAAAACCTGAAAACCTTTTGGTATCTTCAATAATTGCATTCTCTTTATCTGCAATATCGGATAATGCTACTTCCGGATATATCTTTATCTTGTGGCCTTTATCTGTCCTGTGCATAAATACAGGCAAAACCACGGCCCCTGTTTTTCTTGCTATGAGCGCAGGCATCTTTGTGGTCCACGCCCCTCTTCCAAGAAAATCTATGACATACCCCTCGTCTGAAAGCACAGCCTGATCCATGAGAATGGCGACAGAGCCATTATTCTTTAATACTTTCATCACGGCCTTAAGAGCCCCTTTTTTGTAGATAACTTTGGTGCCGTATCTCTGCCTTACGCCTTCTATAAATTTGTTTATATAAGGGTTGTTTATCTGCCTTACTATGCCGTAAGCAGGCAAAAGCTTAGCAGATGCAGTGGCCATCAGCTCCCAGTTTCCGCAATGCCCTGTTATAAACAATATCCCCCTGCCCTTTGATTTGGCCTTATGGGCATTTTCCGCTCCCTCAAACTCAACAGAATCTATTATCTTTCTGCCTGCACCGTAATATATTTTGATTATCTCGCTTAGAGAACGCCCTAAATTTCTAAAATTATTTCTGATTATTTTTTCAGGTGTTTCTGAGATGCTGATTGCATGAGATGCTATTGATTTACGGAGATTTTCTATTGCGATGTTCCTTCTGCTTCTCCAGAGATAAAAAAACAGAACGCCGAGGGATTCGCCGAACTTAAGGGGGAATAATGCTAATGGTATGGAAAGCAATGTATAAAGACAAGCCTCAAGAAACCACGCCAGTTGTTTCATGCGTTATTTTCTTTTTTGCCTTTATCTTTATCTTCGTCATCATCTTTTTCCTTCTTTCCCTTCAAGGCCTCCCTTATTTCCTCAAAGCGTTTTGCAACAAGGTAATTGACTGTGCCTTCAGGATAGGTTCCGTCTTCCCTTAACTCGCCTGCAGGCAGGCCTGTGAGTATTTCAAGCCCTTCATCAGCCCTGTTTATCGGGTATATAGTAAATTTACCAGCTTTAACGGCGTCAACCACATCTTTTCTTAACATCAGGTGTTTAACATTCCGCCTCGGTATTATGACGCCGTGGTTTCCGTCAAGCCCCCTTAATCTGCATAGGTCAAAGAATCCTTCCACCTTTTCATTGACGCCGCCGATAGGCTGGACATCTCCGTTTTGATCCATGGAGCCTGTGACGGCAATGCTCTGTTTAAGTGGCACATTTGCAATGCTGCTTAAAAGAACATACAGCTCCGCGCATGAAGCGCTGTCGCCCTCCACCATATCATAGAGCTGTTCAAATGTTATTGAGGCTGAAAGGCTTATGGGCTTTTTAGTTGCGTATCTGCTGCCAAGATAGTTTGTAATTATGAGTATCGCTTTTTCATGAATTTTCCCGCTCATCTTGGTTTCTCTTTCTATATTCACAACTCCTGCTTTTCCTATATAGGTTGCGGCAGTTATCCTTGAGGCCTTGCCAAAGCTGTAATCGCCGAGGTCCAGAACGGCAAGGCCGTTGACCTGTCCGGCCTTTTCTCCTGAAGTGTCAACTATCAGTGTTCCCTCTGCAATCATTTCACGCAGCCGCTCTTCTATCCTGCTGCTCCTGTATACTTTTTCGTTAATGGCTTTCTCAACATGCTCATTTGTAACTATGTTGTTTTTTGCCTTTAACGCCCAATAGTTGGACTCCACGATAATGTCATTTATTTCGCTGAACTTTGACGAAAGTTTTTCCTGATGCTCCGCAAGCCTTGAGCCGTATTCCACAACCTTTGCAATGCCTGTCCTGTCAAACGGCAGCAGTTTTTCATCCTTGCATTTTGCGGCAACAAAGGATGCGTATTTTTGTATGTTTTCATCAGTCCTTTCCATCCTGCTGTCAAAATCAGCCTTGACCTTGAAAAGCTCCCTGTATTCCTCATCAAGGCTGTAAAGCAGATAATAAAGATGAGGATTGCCGACAAGTATGACCTTGACGTTAATGGGAATAGCCTCAGGTTTGAGGGTCGTTGTTGACACCAGTCTGTATTGCTCCCACACGTCTTCTATTTTTACTTCCTTATTCCTTAAGGCGCGCTTCAATGCATCATAAGCAAATATATTTCTCAGAAGGTCCAGGACGTTAATGACTATGTAGCCGCCGTTGGCCCTGTGCAAAGAGCCGGCCTTTATCATTGAAAAATCAGTCAGCGCGATGCCGTACTGAATCTTATGCTCTATCCTTCCAAAGAGGTCAAAGTATGTGGGATTGCTTTCAAATACGCACGGCGCGCCTTTAGTTTCTTTATTGTTCACTAGGACATTGACCATGTATCTTGTGAAGGTGGGCTCGGTTTTAGGCATTTTCATAAACGGCAGCGCCGGAGTTTGCTCCTCCTGTGTTTTAAAATCCTCAAGGTGAGCCAGTATGTCTTCCTTTACGCCCTCAAGATATGCAATTATCCTTTCATGATTGCTGTATTTGTTTTTAAGCTCGTCTATCAGATGCCCGACTGCAGAAAGCGCAGCCTCTCTCTCAAGCCTGGAGAGGAGTTCTTTGACAAGTTTTTCTCCATCCCTCAAGGACCTTACAACGTCGTCAAGTTTGTCCTGAAGCTGTTTGCCCAATTCCTCAATTTTTTTCCTGGTCTTCTCTTCAAGGGCTTCAAACTCTTCTTCATTAAGAGGCTCTCCGGTTTTTTTGATGGGCACTATCAGCAAGCCGCTAACTGTTTTTCTTATGGAAAATCCTTTTGCGCGCGCCTCATCCTCAAGCTGAGAGAAAAGGTCTTTCTGCTTCTTTTGAAATTCCTCAAGAATAAGGTTTTTCTGCTTTTCATATTCCTTAGATTCAAATACCTTTGGTATCTCAGCCTTGAGCACATTGATAAGTTCATCCATGTCTTTCTGGAAGATAACAGCCTTGCCCGGCTCAAGAGACACGGCTATCGGAGCATCGGCGTCCTTGAAGTTATAGACATAGCACCAGTCAGACGGAACCGGTTCATTTATTGCCTGCTTGGACAGTATGGACCTGATAGTGGTCATCTTGCCTGTTCCGCTTTCTCCGAGGATAAATATGTTAAATCCCTTGTTGCTGAAGCCTATACCGAAATCAAGCGCCCGCAAGGCCCTTTCCTGCCCTATGGTTTCCGTAAAAAGCGGCAGATCATCTGTAGTTTTGAACTTGAACAAGTCATGATTGCAGCATTTATAAAGTTCATCAACACTCAATTTCTCAGGCATTTTTACCTCCATGGTAATTTCAGTTTATAGCATGTAATTTATTGCTAAGAACAATTTACCACAAAAAAAAGTTTTAATAAAGAGATTACGCCCGCGGATGATGCTGGGTGTACACCTTCTTGATTCTGTCGCTTGAGACCTTAGTGTATATCTGCGTTGTGGATATGTCTGAATGGCCGAGCATCTTCTGAACAGAGCGCAAATCTGCTCCGCCTTCAAGCAGGTGTGTTGCAAAGGAATGCCGCAGGGTGTGAGGCGAGAGGTTGATGCCTATCTGTTTTCCGTATTTCTTAATCGTCTGCCAGAAACGCTGCCTTGTCATGGCACGGCCTCTGTTTGTTACAAAGAGATAGTCAGACTGCTTTTTCTTTAAGATGGCCGGCCTGAGTTCTTTTGTATATCTTTTAATTTTATCTAAAGCCCTTGAGTTTATAGGAACAAGCCTTTCCTTTGAGCCCTTGCCCATAATTCTCAGAAAGCCGGCTTCAAGGTTTACATTGCCGTGCTTAAGAGAAACCAGTTCGCTCACACGCAGTCCCGAAGAATAAAGGATCTCCAGCATTGCCGTGTCCCTTAAAAATGTAGCGCTGTCTGTCCTGCTGTCCAGAAGGGATATGACATCTTCAAGGCTTATAGCTTTTGGAAGCCTTTCCCATTTCTTGGGAGTCTGGAGATTTTCCGAAGGGTCGTCTTTGATGATTTTCTCTACAATCATATATCTGCAAATGCCGCGTATGGAAGATATAAACCTGCAAATACTCGGAGTTGAATAGGCATTGTCTTTCATCTCTCCAAGGAAATCTAAGATATCGGTTTTTGAAAAAGAATCAAGCCCTTTGTTTGTTGACGCCAGCATTTTTTGAAAGAGCCCGATGTCCCTCGCATACGCTTCAACAGTGTTTTTAGACAGCCCTCTTTCCACCGACAGATAGATACGGAACCCTTCTAATATCTCCACGAATACCGACCCTCCGGTTTTAGCTCTCGGGCAGCATGATAAATCCTTTTCATTTTCTGCCGTTAATTTGTTATACTGTTTGACAACAAATGTCTTTACTTTTTATTATACATATACGGCAGTTAATTGCCATCAACAGCGTCTAATACCATGAGAGATATGAGATGGTATAGACGCTTTTTTGCCGGATAATAACAAAACGTTGAGGTAATGCGGAATGTGCAGGCTTGCAGCGATAACATCAAATAAATACTTCTCTCCGATGGAGAATATCCTCGCCCTTGAGACGATGAAAGAAGGGCATGACGGTTCAGGATTGGGGCTCACGCTAAAAGACCTCGGTGGAGAATTCAAAGACCTCAAGAAATATCCGGTAATGTCAGGCATCTGCTCTAAAAAAGGAGTTAAGGTTCTTGACGATTATATGAAGAAAAACGGGTTCAGGGTTAAACATACTTGGACCCCTAAAATAAAACCACTGAAAGGCATTGTTCCTCGCGATTATTATTTTGCACGGGCTTATGACTATCCGTCTTCGTATAAAGACAAAGCCTTTTCTGAAAAAGAAGACCTTCTGATGAACACGCGGCTTGCCTTAAGATGCATTGGCGAGCCTGACGAATCAATCTTTGTGTTTTCTTTTTACCCTGATGTTATTACTTTAAAAGAAGTCGGCGACCCCCTTGAGCTTGGGGAGTTCTTCGGGCTTGACAGGGATGGGTTACAGGCAAAGGTTATATTTGCGCAAGGCAGGCAGAACACAAATTACCAGATATATCTTTACGCGTGCCACCCGTTTTTTATTCAGGGATATTGTTCCATGACAAACGGTGAGAATACCGCATTTGTCCCAATCAGAGAGTTTCTGATGAGCAGGGGATTTACGGGATATACCGGCTATAACAGCGACAGCGAGGTCTTCACCCACATACTTCATTACACCGCAAGACAGCTTGGATACCCACTGAATTACTATAAGGATGTCATAACGCCGCTCAAACCAACAGAAATTGAGACAAGAAAAGACGCTGAGGCGCTGAAACTGATAAAACAATCACTGCGGCCGCTTTGCATAGACGGCCCTAATATGGTTATCGGATTTACGCCTGACGGTACATGCTTTATGGTTCAGGATTCAAAGAAACTCAGGCCCGGCGTGGTTGCAGGCGTTAAGGGAAAATATGCGCTTATGTCAGAGGAATGCGGAGTTGACAAGGCTGTTCCAAAGAGGGAAAAGTCTAAGGACATCTTCCCGATGAAATATGATATGGTCATTGTTTCGCCCGGGGCCGAGGAGGTAAAGGTATGGAACCAGCTTCAGGGTTAAGACTGGATCACAATCATAAACTTTCTCTTAGAGAATTCCCGTATATTGTCAGGTGGCGCGATGACAGGTGCAAAAGATGCGGTAAATGCACAGCGGTATGCCCTGTTAAAGCAATTGAGGCCACCGTGAAAGTCCAGCGTTACGTTGTTTCCGAAGGCGCAGCGCCTGCTCCAAAGGCAGAAAGACAGGTTATACAGATTGTTGAGCAGGTAACTGACATGGAGCGCTACTGCGTCGGATGCGGTTCTTGCACACTTGTGTGCCCTAATGAAGCCATAGAGCCTGAATTCAATCCTCAGAATAAACTACTGCACTATAAAAATAAAGGCGGAGAGGGATATAAGAGAGGCGGAAGGAGGAATGATCCTTCCATCTCAACTCTGGACCGGCTTAAATTCACAAGAATCTCAATGCTTACGGACCCTGCGCTTGATGCCGGAAGGCATGAATTCAGGGTGAGAACTTTGCTCGGAAGAATACTGCCTCCGGAGGAACTGCCTCTTAAGCTTGTAAACAACAAGCTCGTCGCTGACAAGGAAAACGGCAGGTTTATCCCGCCGGTTCGTGAGATTTATCCGATAATGATCGGCAGCATGTCAATCGGGGCCTTGTCTCCTCCTATGTGGGAAGGCCTTGCAATGGGAGTGGCATATCTTAATGAGGTTGAAGGAATGCCTGTGGTCATGTGCTCCGGAGAGGGAGGCATGCCGCCGAGGCTCCTGAGATCAAAATATCTTAAATATTTCATTATACAAATAGCATCAGGTTATTTTGGATGGGATGAGATTATACACGCCCTTCCCCACATGGTTGAAGACCCTGCTGCAATAGAAATTAAATACGGCCAGGGCGCAAAACCGGGCGACGGCGGACTCTTGATGGCTCAAAAGGTTCTCAGGCTCATTGCTGGCATAAGAGGAGTCCCGCAGTTTGTGGACCTCGCATCGCCTCCGACTCACCAGACTAAGTATTCAATAGAAGAAGCAGTTGCAAAGATGATACAGTCCATGTCAATGGCATGGGGTTTCAGGGTGCCTGTTTATCCGAAGATATCAGGAACAAGGACTGCAAAGGCTGTATTAAATAACCTTGCGAGGAATCCTTATGCGGCAGCTTTGTCCATAGACGGCGAGGACGGAGGAACAGGCGCGGCGTACAATGTATCAATGGATAAGATGGGGCATCCGATTGCATCAAATCTGAGAGAGTGTTATCTGGACCTTGTTAAGCAGGGCAAACAAAATGAGCTTCCTCTGATAGCTGCCGGCGGCATAGGCAAGAAAGGAAATCTTGCGGCAAATGCAGCTGCCTTGATAATGCTCGGCGCTTCTGCTGTTTCTATAGGCAAATACATAATGCAGACGGCTGCGGATTGTTTCGGAGATGAGCATAACCGTTGCAACCTTTGCAATACAGGCAAATGCCCGAGGGGCATTACAACACAGGATCCGAAACTCTACAGAAGGCTTGATGCAGATAAGGTTGCAGAGCGCGTTGTAGAGGTCTTCAAGGCTGCTGATGTTGAACTGAAAAAAATATTTGCGCCCATGGGAAGAAGCACAGAGCTTCCGATAGGCATGTCGGACGGACTAAGCACAGATGATAAAGCTATGGCAGAGAGGTTAGGAATAAGCTATGCGTGCTAAAAAGAAGGATACAAGATACAGGATGCAGGATAAAAAAAATCGTGAATCATGCATCATGCATCATGCATCATCTGCTATCCCCATACACGGCGCTGTCAAAGGCAGGCGCATTCCTTCACGTATTCTTGAGGAACAGATACAGCATGCAGTTCAGGAAGGCGCAAGAGAGCTTCACATAGTAGCCGACGGCCAGCACGGCATCGGGGGAAGAATCTGGCCCAGAGGAGAGACTGTAGGCATAACCGTAGAAGGGCCTGTCGGGCAGAGGCTTGGAAGCATGGGAATGCCGGGAACTGAAATACTCGTTAAAGGAAGCGTTTCTGATGATGTGGGATGGATTAACTGCGGCGCAAAGATAACTGTGCTCGGCGATGCGACAAACGGCGCATTCAATGCTGCCGCTCAGGGGGTTTTATACGTTCAGGGAAGCGGCGGTGCAAGATGCGACACCATGACAAAACATAACCCGAGATTCAATCCTCCTCAGTCATGGTATTTCAGAAATGTAGGAGACTCATTTGCCGAATTCAAAGCAGGAGGCATTGCTGTTGTCTGCGGAGTAGATCCGCGAAATCCTGAAAACATACTCGGCTACCGCCCCTGCGTGGGAATGGTCGGCGGGACAATATATTTCAGAGGCCCCATTCAGGGCTACAGTGAAAAAGATGTAAAGCTCGTGAATCTGACGCCTCAGGACTGGGAATGGCTTAGGACAAACATGAGGCCTTTTCTTGAGGCCATTGATAGAACAGCTTATCTAACTGAGCTTACAAAATCTCCTGATGACTGGAAAAAACTCATTGCTTATACGCCTCAGGAAAAACGCGGTAGAAAATGGCTCGGCATGTCCACTTCCGATTTCAGAAAAAATATGTGGGATAAAGAGGTTGGACAGGGAGGCTTATTTGCGGAATATCTGGACCATGAGCTTACATTGCTTCCATACATCACAACCGGCGCTGACAGAAGGAACAAGCCTTTATGGGCGAACGAAAAATACGCGCCTCCTTGCGCATATGCATGCCCGACACATATCCCGTCGCATAAAAGGGCCTCATTAATGCGGCAGGGAAAACTGAACGAGGCGCTTGAGCTTGTATTAAGATACAGCCCTCTTCCTGCAACTGTTTGCGGCGAGATATGCCCTAACCTCTGCATGCAGGCATGCACAAGGGCCAGGCTTGACAAACCGCTGGCAATAGACAGGCTCGGAGAGCTTTCTCTTAATCTTCCTGCCCCTGAAAAAGACAAGCCTACGGGCCATAAGATAGCTGTGATAGGCGCAGGCCCTGCAGGTATGAGCGCTGCTTGGCAGCTTGCATTAAAAGGGCATGCTGTTGACCTTTATGAATCCACAGGCAAGCTTGGAGGAAAGATTGAGCTCTGCATTCCGAGAGAGCGCTTACCCCATGAGATACTTGAAAAGGAAATATCGAGGTTCGCGGAGCTGGGAGTAAATCTGCATCTTAATACAAAAGTGGACAAAAACAAATTCAATGAAATTTATAAAGGACATGAAGTTGTGGTCCTTGCCTGCGGAGCGCACCAGCCGAGAAAAATTTCATTCTCAGGCTCTGAGGATACGGTGTCTGCCTATGATTTTCTTAAGGATATAAATCTCGGCAAACATCCTGACCTCAAAGGCAAAAAAGTTGTTGTAATTGGCGCGGGGAATGTGGGAATGGACTCTGCTTCAGAGGCATATAATAATGGCGCAGAATCTGTCACTGCTGTTGATATACAAAAGCCTGCCGCATTCGGTGAAGAGATGAGAATAGCAATGGCAAAAGGTACTCAGGTGCTCTGGCCCAAGCTTACAGACAGATATGACAAAAAGGCCGGCAGACTTTTTTTCAAAGACGGTTCATCAGTTGATGCAGATTTTGTTGTAATGGCAATCGGCGACATGCCGCAGCTTGATTTTCTTCCTCCTTCGGTTCATGCGGAAAAAGGCTGGATAACCGTCAATGAAAATTACCAGACCTCTGACGTGAAAGTTTATGCAATAGGAGATGCTACAGGCCTTGGGCTTGTAACCCATGCAATAGGACAGGGACGGCTTGCGGCAGACTTCATTAACTATCAGATTATGCATGCCCCGAGATGGCCTGAGATAAAGCAGCCCATAGCCTATGAGAGAATTAAATCAGAATACTACGATGCCTGCCGCAGTGATTTTTCCATTGAGAAAGAGGCAGAGAGGTGCATGTCCTGCGCCACATGCCGAGATTGCCGCATGTGTGAGGCAACATGCTACTGGGGAGCGATAAGCAGAGTTGAACATAAAGACGGCTCTTATGAATATGTTGTTGATGACAACCTTTGCATAGGATGCGGCTTCTGTGCTGGAATATGCCCCTGCGGCGTATGGGAAATGACTGAAAACATTTAATCATTGAAAGGGGGACTAATGAAAAGACACCTGTCAACTGCCGTTATGGTAATCCTTACAGTTGCAGTTTCAGCGGGCCTTGCAGTGGCTATGGGAGCATCAGCAAAGATGCCGGATATCCGTATTGATGACGTAAAGGCTTATCTTCATCCGATGATGTCCAATACTGCGTCGGTATTCATGAAAATAACAAATAGCGGCAAGGGAGCAGACAATCTTATTGGCGCGTCCGTTGATATGCCTTCTGCTGTTGTAGAACTCCATGACGTCAAAGACGGCAAGATGGCGGCCATAGAAAAGATATCAATACCTGCCGATGAAATAGTTGAATTAAAGCCGAAAAGCCTGCATATAATGATATTCAAAATGCCCAAGGGCACAAAGGCCGGCACTGAATTTACCTTAAAACTGAGGCTTGAAAGAACGGGCGAAAAAATATTGAAGGTAAAATTAACCGAACCTATGCCGGATATGCCCATGCACAAACACTAAGAAAGAATAGCTTATAAGGCAGGGGCGCACAGCGGCTCTGCCTCTGAAACTGCAAGCTTGCCGCGGCTCATCCTTAACTGTTTTCCCGCTTGTTTTGCAAGATCAAGGCTGTGTGTTATGAAGACAAAGGTGACTTTCTTTTCTCTGTTGAGTTCCTTGAATAATTCCATTATTTCTGCCTCTGTCTCTTCGTCAAGATCTCCTGTAGGCTCATCGGCAAGTATTACATCGGGCTCATTCATAAGGGCGCGCGCAATAGCCACCCTCCTCTGCTGTCCCCCTGAAAGCTGCGAAGGATATGCATTGGCCCTGTCTCCGATTCCCACCATCTCAAGAAATTCCATTGCCTTTCTTTCATTCGTCATATTCTTTTGAGAGCCAAAAAGCCCGGGAAGAAGAACATTCTCCTTCGCAGTCAGAATAGGCAGCAGGCTTGCGAACTGAAACATAAATCCTATTTTTTCATTCCTGTACTCTGATAATTTCTCGTCGCCAAGCGAGCATATATCCGTGCCCTCGTACAGGACTCTTCCGGATGTAGGACGTATTATGCCGCCTATCAAGGAAAGCAGGGTTGTTTTGCCTGAACCTGAATGCCCGACAATGGATATAAATTCGCCCTTCTCTATCTTCAGCGAGATATTATCCGCAGCCGTTATTACCGACCTGTCAACAGAATAAATTTTTGTAAGCTCTGCAATCTCTATCTGCGGCATATCACTCCTCTTTTATTGCAAGCAGGGGTTCCAATTTTTTTATGCGGTTTATGGGCATTAAAGCTCCGGCTATACAGATGATGATTCCGATAAGCAGGCCTGCCACTGCTATTTCCGCCTGCTGCAATACAGTAAGGCTGGCAGAAATATTTTTAAGGAGCTTAAAACCTCTTGCAAGCGATAAGGAAACTGATGTACCGACCGCAAGGCCGATAAGACTGCCTGCCAGCCCTATAAAAAATACTTCAATTATAAAAAGCTTTACTATATGAGATTCATTTGCTCCCACTGCCCTCATGATGCCGACTTCCCTTGAGCGCTCATTTGCAATAGCAGAAAATATCGCCCAGACAAGGAACACGGCAAGGATGGAAGACAGTACAATTGACAGCAGAAATATTTTATTTATGTCCTTGAGCGTGCCTAAAATCTCTTTCCCCATATCGCTTCTTGCAACAACATCAACTTCAACGATATTGCCTTCAACGGTTCTCCCAACCTCATACGGGTCAAAGCCTTTTTTAACTTTAGTAAATATGAGTGAGATTTGTCCTTCGTTAATCGGAGACTTGCCGCTTCCGACAATATCTTTAATATTTTCCTCGGTCATTACCAAGGCATTATCAAGCGCTGTACCTGTTTTTTCAAGCACGCCGACAACTTTAAACTTGTTATGAAATATAGTTGTTTCAAGGTCAAGCAGTTCAACTCCGAGATTGAAATTTGTCTCATATCCCGCGATTGCCTCGCCCTTGTTGAGGCCGCGGCCAATTGCCTTTTTGAGCCATGGTTTCACTATAAAATCTGACTCCTGGTCAAATGCTATGATTCTCGTGGCCTCCACGTCACAGCATACGCCGCCGATTGTTGAGAGATATATCTGGTATGTAAGCGCTTCTATGCCCTCTATCTTTTTGACCCGGTCTATGAGGTTTTTATTCATGTAAAATTCCGCCTTCTTTGATTCAAGCAAAAATGCCTCTGCATAGCCCCTGGCGCCAATGGGGACAACTATTAAATCCGCTCCAAGCCTGTCAGACGCTTTTTTGATGCTTGAGCTCACGCTTGCAATAAAAGAAAGAGAGAATATTATGAGGGAAACGAGCAGTGAAATAGCAAAGACCAGAACCCCTGTTCTGAAAGGCTTCCTTTTAAGATTTTTTAATGCAACAACTGTAAAGTTAAATTTAGTCATTAATACCTTGCCAATCACAAAAAAAAGAGCGGGCATCTCTCAATGCCCGCTCTATATTAACACTTTTTGACTTATATTTTAAAGTCTGTTTGTTTTTTGCTTATTTCCAGTTACCGTCTAAGCCGCAGAGTACTGCATTGCCTTTAATTCCAATATTGTTGTGGCAGGCTGCGCATACTGAAACGGATTTCCCTACGAGTTTTTTTGCTGTAACGTCATAGAGCTGGACAGTGCCGTCCTGAATGCCAGGGCCTTCTTTATTGTCTGCAAAGGTCTCTCTTAATGTAAGAACTGCATATTTGCCGTCAGGAGTCGGCATTACATCGTGGTTTTCGCCTTTTACCATTTCTTCGTCAAGAAGCTCCAGTGTCTTTGCGTCCAGAAGGAACATTCTGTCTCTGCCTGACTGGAGAATATACTTGCCGTCATTGGTGTAGAACTGCCTGAATGAAATGGTCTTTCCGGGCTCGCCGGTGAGGGTCTTGCCTGTTATCATTTTTGCCTTGCCTTTTTCAAGCTCTGCAAGATCCAGGACTACAAGCTCTACCTTGCCTGATGGCTTGCCGTCTGCGCCAAGCATATTAATGGCAACGAGAAAATGCTTCATATCAGGTGAATTAATTCCGTGGAAGAACTGGTATGTGCCCTTCTTGTATCCTATGCCGTCAAGGAATACGCGGTGCTTGTGCTTCATTGTTGCCTTGTCAAATACATCAATATAGGCTTCTCCTGCCATTGTCATAGGCATGAAAGATGTCTTGGACTGTCCTGATGCGCAATACATAGGAGCCGGGCCCTTTGCCCTCTTGTCAATTCCAATTGTTACATCAGTGATTTTTTCGCCTGTTTTCAAATCGGTTTTTCCGACATGAAGCATGCCGCTTTTGTCGGCCTTAAACGTTGACCAGAACATTATATTCTTGTCGTTTGAGTCAACCCTTGCATCATGTGTGGCGTGAGTAACTTTGTCTCCGATAACAATTCTGTCAAGGTTATTCATCTTTATCGGATTGTTACTGTCATTAGGGTCAATGGTTATATCTGCCTTTGCAAAATGTCCGCCCATTCCTGCAACATAAAGGGTGCCTGAATAAGTCTTTGCTGCTGCGACAAGCGAGGGTGTCTTGGAATCAACTGTGGTAAAGGCCAGATAGCCTGCAAATACAAGAGCTACTGCTACTGCCAAAACTAAAACTCTTTTCATTATTTCCTCCCCGTTTTTTATTTTTTGTCTTGATAAGCCGGATAAGTAAAACTGCCGAATATTTTCACTATCTTGATCCGTCACCTCCTTGTTGGACTTGATGGGCATCCATAGGATTATTCTCATATAGTATCCACCTATTAGCGCAGCTTTGTCAATGTCAAATTAAAATTTTAGGGTCATAAACGTTCGCCTGTTTCATCCATAATTTGTTTTATGTATTTCAGCGCCTCTTCAGCGGCATCCTCATCCACTTTCTGTATGGCAAACCCTGCATGCACGAGCACAAAGTCTCCAATCTGTGCATCGTCAGGCATCAGCAGAAGGCTTACACTGCGCCGGGCGCCATAAACCTCAACAGTGGCGTTTAAATCCTGAATATTAATTATTTTAGATGGAACAGCAAGACACATTTTTATAATTATACCATTTTTCAGTTAATAGCATTTATTTTCTCAAGCTCTTCAAAAACAAGTTCTTTGACCTTAGGCATTGCCCTTCTGACTTCATCGGATAATTCAATCCCCCATTCTGAAATGTCTTTGGGCTGCACGGCTATAATCACTGTTTTGGGCTTTGCGCCTGTAAGCGCAGCCATCTGAAGTACGTCTGTGAGGCTTATCTGGTGAAGTGATAATTTTTGTTCTGATTTAAAATTAATATCATCAGGGGAAAACCGGAATATGGACCCGGGAACGTCGCCTGCCTCTACCGCATCTATCACAATCAGATAATCAATTTCGTGAAACAGCGGAATCAGCTGATGGCTTACAGTGCCGGCTTCCAGTATCCGGATATTTTCAGGAAAGCGGGCGCCTTCAAAGTCTTTAATTAAATGCACTCCGAAGCCGTCGTCTTTAAGCAAAAGATTGCCGACGCCGAGTATTAAGACTTTTGGGGGAGGAACATTGCCTCCCCCGCTTTCTTTTTCAGTCATCAGGAAGTCTTTTTGAGTTTATATCCTGTGAATATTGACATGAAGGTCTTATCCTTATTGACTGCTGCCTGAAGCAGGCTCATATAAACATGCACGCCAACAAAGATAAGGAAAACCCACATTGACAGGAAGTGCCATATCCTCGTGTAGGATTCGCCGCCGAGCATTGTATTAACCCATCTGAAGCTCTCCGCTGCGTTAATAAACCCGAATGCATTGCCCTTATAAAGAGCCGCGCCTGTGAGTGTTGTGAAGATAATCAGCGCTGCAATAAAGAGATAGGCTAATGCCTGAAGCGGATTATACTTCCTGTAATCTTTATGTGTATCATTTACAAAGAGATAGTAAGCGAGCATATCAGGAAGGTCTTTCAGGTTTTTGGTTATGCTGAAATCTTTCCAGTCTCTGTCAAATGTGGAGTTAAGCGCCATGTACACCCTTACGATAAGGCCCAGAACAAGGGCATACGCGGCAACAGAGTGGAAAAACCTCATCCATGACATCACCGCGCCTTCAGCGCCTCCGGTGATAAACGGCCAGTGGATGTAGAAACCTGTGAATACAAGCACAGCTATGGCGATAACTCTGACCCAATGTTCAACCCTATACGCTAAACTCCATTCATATTTTAGTTCATTTGCCATATCGCCTCCCTATGATACTTTAAATTCCATTATCCTGTTGGATTCGGGATGTATCACGTGGACTGTGCATGCAAGACACGGATCAAATGAATGCACAACCCTTAATACCTCAAGAGGTTTCTCAGGATTGACTACTGATGTTCCAACAAGAGCCTCCTCAATCGGTCCCCTTACGCCTTTGTCATCCCTCGGGCAGACGTTCCATGTCGTAGGCACAACGCACTGATAGTTTTTAATCTTTTTCCCGTCAACATCTATCCAATGCCCGAGCGCGCCTCTGGGGGCTTCCCATAGCCCGATGCCTTTTGCCTTGTCAGGTATTTCGTACGGCGTATAAACCTCTGCCTTGCCTTTTTTGATATTCTCTACAATATCAACTCCCCACTGATACATCGAATCAGCAACCATCTTGCATTCAAGCACGCGGGCGGCAATCCTGCCTACCACTCCAAGGAGAACCTGCGGCTTTCCTGCATGACCGATTGCAGCCAATGTGCTGTCAATTAATTTTTTTGCTGTCGGCTGGCCTGACGCATATGCCACGAGCATTCTTGCAAGGGCGCCGACCTCCATTGGCTTATCTTTCAATCTTGGCGCCTTGGCCCATGTATATTTTTTATTAGGGTCATAGCCCGTATATTCCGGGTCTGTCTCGCCATTGCTCGGATTCAGGGGCTTAGCGCCTTTATACCAGCTGTGTGATGTATGTTCTGCCACATCTTCCGGTTTTGCGTCATGCACCTTCGGGAAGCTGTCGGCAAATATGGCTCCTCTCGGCAAAAGCCTCTTCTTAGGATCAAAGGATGCATCCTCAAAAACTCCCCATGACAGGAAATTCGCATGTCCCTTGCCCACCCCTGCATAGTCAAGATAATAAGGGGCCACTGCAAGCACATCAGGAACATAGACATTGTCTATCCAGTCCTGCAATTCTTTTACTCTGAAAAGATAATTGGCAATATCATCAACAGTAGGAACCTTGGTTGTGCCTCCGGGAGGGCTTGTCATTGTCATAGGCATCCTTCCGCCGAAGAGCGCACTGAGGTGCGACGCCTTTGCCTGCATATCCAGAGCCTCAAGGTAATGAGCAACAGCAAGCAAATTTAAATCAGGAGGAAGCTTGTACGCGGGATGTCCCCAGTATCCGTTTGCAAAGGGGCCGAGCTGTCCTGATTCAACAAAGGATTTTAGTTTTGCCTGAACTTTTTTAAGCGATGCTTCTTTGGGCTGGGCTTTAAGCGCAGCAACAACATCAACATAATCAAGAGCGGCAAGATGATAAAACCAGAGTATGTGAGAGTGAACAAACTGGCAGCCTTCAATTATATTCCTGATTATTCTTCCATTGTCAGGAGGCTTAACCTTAAACGCGTCATCCATGCTCATTGAAGATGTATGTCCGTGCGATGTCGGGCATACCCCGCAGATTCTCTGGGTAAGATGCCAGGCGTCTCTCGGGTCCCTGCCTTTCAGGATTATCTCAAATCCCCTGAACAGCGTGCCGCTGGTCCATGCGTCTTTAACTTTCCCGCCCTCAATCTCAACATCAATTTTTAAATGTCCCTCTATCCTTGTAAAAGGGTCTATTGTTATCTTTGCCATTATTTTTCACCTCCCGCTTTTTTTGCCCTGCCAGACGATGCAATGGCATGAGCCGCAATGCCTACTGCAGTTGCAACACCGGCTACTGCTCCAATCTTATCTGCCGTTGCCTGTATGCCGGGCAGTTTTACGTCAGGCAGCCTGTTATAAAATCCTGCAAACTTATCAGGCCAATCATGTTCAGCACAGCCGATACACGGAGCGCCGGCCTTTATGCACCAGCTAACCCTGTCGTTATACTGAACCTTAGGGCATGCAGAATAAGTCATAGGACCCTTGCACCCCATTTTATATAAGCAATATCCCAGAGCCTCTTCGTTAGAACCGAATCTCTCTACGAATCTGCCTGCATCAAAATGCGCCCTGCGCTCACAATTGTCGTGTATTGTCTGACCGTAGAACATCTTGGGACGCCCGAAGCTGTCAAGCTCAGGGAGTTTGCCGAGGAGCAGATAATTGACAACCACCCCTACAAGATATTCCACATTAACAGGGCAGAGGTCCAGGTTGACAACTGCTTTTTTTACTCCGGCCTTCTTAAGAGCCTCTGTAACGCCTATAATCTGAGACGGATTGGGTTTTGCCGCAGGCACGCCCCCAAATGTGGCGCAGCTTCCGACGGCTATAATTGCAACGGCAGGCGCTGCCATCTCCTTAAGGATATCAAGCATCTCTTTGCCTGCGATCATGCCGTGTCCTTTTTTTGTAGGAACTCCGCCTTCTACTATGAGGATATACCCTCCGGCCTTTCTTGATTTCTCTCTTATTTCCTCGCTCTGTTTTCCTGCGGCAGCCATGATTGTCTCATTGTAATCAATGCTCAGAATATCCAGAACAAGGTCAGCGGCATTCGGATATGTTGCCTTGATGAGAGCCTCTGTGCAGCCGGAATCCGATGCAAAATTAAGCCATACAACAGGCGGCCGTTTAGCTGCCTTTTCAATGGCTGCGGCAATTTTAGGAATGTATAACTCTGACAATCCAAGAAGGGCTGCAGTAGCGCCGCAAAACTTCAGAAACTCCCTTCTCTTGATACCCTGAAATTCAAATGCTTCAAGAAACTGCTTGCTTACTTCTTTCTCTCCCATAAATCTTCCCCTCCCTTTGGCTGATTTTTTAGGAAATAAAAACAGCAACCCTGTCGTTAATTATTTAAAATATTTATGAACCTATTGCAAATGATATTGAAGTTAAGATGATTTGTCAAGGTTTTTTTTAAGGCCTAAACTTTCACTTTACAGGTAAGGCAACGCCTCTTCTTGAGGGGGTGCTATTCTTCTTTTCCTTCAACTCTTATATAGAGCGTTTTGTCAGCGACAACGGAAAGCCTGTCAATCTCCGCAACAGCGCTAACAACATCTTTTTCTTTTGCCGTATGGGTAAGAACAATCAGAGGAACAGCCTCTCCGAGACGCCTGCCCTTCTGAATAACAGATGTTATGCTTATATTAAACTTTCCGAGAACACCTGAGATGTTTGAGAGAACGCCCGGCTTGTCAAATGCCGTAAACCTAAAATAATACATAGCCTCAATGTCTTCTATCTTTTTGATTTTAAGCGCTGATGATGCACGATGCACGATGCACGATGCATGATATTTTTTATCCTGAATCTTGTATCCTGTATCATGTATCATGATTCTTTTCCCTATATCTACAACATCACTTACAACCGCGCTTCCTGTCGGCATATCGCCTGCGCCTCTTCCATAGTAGAGGGTGTCGCCTACAGCGTCTCCCTGCACATAAATTGCATTGAAAACACCGTCAACCTTTGATATAAGATAATCCTTTGGAACCATTGTCGGATGAACCCTGAGTTCCACTCTGTTGTCAGAAGCCTTTGCAATAGCAAGAAGTTTTATCTTATAACCCAGATCTCCTGCAAAGCCGATGTCCTGAGAGGTTATTCTGGTTATGCCCTCTTTATAAACATCATTAAATGAAAGAGGTATGTCATATGCCAGCGATGCAAGTATCGCAAGTTTATGGGCCGAGTCAATCCCTTCAATATCATAAGT
>QZJQ01000025.1 GCA_003599795.1 Nitrospiraceae bacterium | reverse complement strand
CCTGTGCCCCACACCCAGTGCGCAACAGGGTCATAGACAATTGTTGACCACAGGATTGTAAATACAAAGAAAGCTGAAAATTTCATCCGTTCGGCAAAAGCGCCGGTAATCAATGCAGGCGTTATCACTGCAAACATAGCCTGATATATCATGAACGCGATATGCGGGATTGTTGCAGCATAGTCCGGATTGGGAGTATTGCCCACGCCATTTAAACCAGCCCAATCAAGGCTTCCGATAAACCCGCCGATGTCAGGGCCAAAAGAGAGGCTGTATCCGAAGAGGATCCACTGGACGCTAACTATAGCGATTGCGACAAAACTTTGCATTATTGTTCCGAGGACATTTTTACGCCTTACCATACCGCCGTAAAAAAGCGCAAGCCCCGGAGTCATGAGCATTACAAGCGACGCTGAAAGAAGAACAAAGGCGGTATCTCCTGCGTCAATCTTTCCCGATTCCTGAGCTAAAACATTGGTTGTGGTGATAAAGAAGAAACAGATTGCGCAAATAGCTAAAGTTATCCCCTTTTTCATTTCGGAAGCACTCCTTGAAATTAGATTTTTTGGATAATTAGCTAAAAGTGTGCCAGATAACTATTTGATTTTTAAAGTATTTTAAAAGCATGAATAGCCATAGAATCCTACAATTTTGTAGGATTCCATGGCTTTAAGCAGCCTTTTACTCTTTGTTCGCAATAAGTTGCAGATTTCCTACTATTTTGTACTGACTACATTTTTGTAAGAAATAATTTCTACTCAATTTTAGAGGCTTGCCCGTCTAAAAAGCGGGCAAGCCTATTTACCCATTCACCTGTTTACCAATTCACCTTTTTTAAATCGCCATGTCCCCTTTTTCTCCTGTCCGTATCCTGATAACGTCATCAAGTTTTGAAATGAATATCTTTCCATCTCCGACTTTGCCTGTTTTTGCAGTTGCCTCTATTGTTCCAATGGCCTTTTCTGTAAGGCCCTCAGACACCACAACCTCTATCTTTATCTTTGGCACAAAGGCTATGTCATATTCAGCGCCCCTGTAAAGCTCAACATGACCCTTCTGCCTGCCGAATCCCTTCACCTCCGTAACTGTCATTCCCTGCACCCCTATCTTATTAAGGGCGTCTTTTACTTCGTCCAACTTGAAAGGTTTTATTATCGCTTCTATCTTTCTCATTATTCCTCCGTTTTTGGTTGTTAGGGGTTAGGGGTCAGGGGTTATTTTTTTGCTAATCCCTCAACCCAAATCCCTCATCCCTTTTTATAATGTATATCCGCTCTCGCCATGCTGGCTGAGATCAAGACCGTCTGATTCATTTTCTTCACTTACACGCAAGCCGACAGTCCAGTCAATAACCTTTAAAATTACGAGAGTAACCACAAAGGAATATATCCATGCAGCTCCGACGCTTATTATCTGATTCAATAAAAGCGTTGCATTCCCGTAAAAAAGCCCGTCGTTGCCTGCGCTGTTTATCAATTTAGACGCAAATAAACCTGTTGCTATCGCGCCCCAGGTGCCGCCCACGCCGTGCACTCCGACTGCATCAAGAGAGTCATCGTAACCAAGCTTGGTCTTGAGATTAACAGCCATATAGCATAATACTCCCGCCACAAGCCCTATGATAATTGCAGGCATCGGGCCTACAAAACCTGATGCGGGTGTTATCGCTACAAGCCCTGCAACTGCTCCTGAAGCCGCGCCCAAAACAGTCGGTTTATTCCTGTGCATCCATTCAACAAACATCCATGAAAGCGCTGCTGCCGCGGTTGCTATGTGTGTTACAACAAAAGCTGATGTTGCCAGCGAACCGGATGCAACAGCGCTTCCTCCGTTAAAACCAAACCACCCGAACCAGAGTAGAGCAGCTCCGAGGAGTGTCATTGTAAGATTATGAGGAGCCATGTTTTCAATGCCGTGCCCTCTTCTTCTTCCGACAACAATGGCCGCTGCCAGAGCTGAAACTCCCGAACTTATATGAACAACAAGGCCACCTGCGAAATCAAGAGCGCCAAGCTCTCTCATCCATCCGCCGACACCCCATACCCAGTGCGCCATTGGGAAGTAAACAATAGTTGCCCACAGCACAAGAAAGATAAGATATGCTTTAAACTTAAACCTCTCCGCAAACGCGCCTGTTATCAGCGCCGGCGTAATCACTGCAAACATCATCTGAAATATCATGAATGCCTGATGCGGTATAGTTGCCGCATAGTCAGGGTTTGGATCAAGCCCTACGCCTTTGAGCCCGACCCATTCAAGGCCGCCTATTATGTGCCATTTATCTGGCCCGAATGAAAGGCTGTAGCCATAAAGCACCCACAATATGGTTATAACCCCGAGAGATATAAAGCTCTGCATTATTGTGCCGAGGACATTTTTTCTCCTGACCATACCGCCGTAAAAAAGAGCCAGGCCGGGAGTCATGAGCATAACGAGCGCCGTTGAAATCAAAACCCATGCAGTATCGCCGGTATCAACCTTTGGCGGCGCCGGAACCGGTGCCGGCACAGGCTGGGCTGCAACAACCGGTGCAGCCGGGACTTCACTCTTTACCTCCTCTGCAAGCAAAGAACCTGTTAACGCCATAACACATACTAAAACCAGAACACTTACTAAACGTTTCATTTTACACCTCCGTCATAATTTTTCTTAAAAACTGAGCGTCAGACTTACGCCTGTCACAAGGGTTTCATCAAGCTTGCCATTCGGGTTATATGAATTTCCGCTCACGCTCTTTTTAGCATTGCTTGACAGCGGGAACCAGTATTGCACAAGCGGCTGAACTGAAACATTCTTTGCTATCGGTATGGTAAAGCCAGCCTTTAACATGCCGTCATGCAGTCCGCTGTATTTCTTGCCTGTGTATGCGCCTGTGGAAGATTGGTATGTCTTCCAGTAATCATCGCTGCCCGCAAAATAACCTGCCGAAGCGCCGAGATCAAGTGTTATTTCCTTATACACAGGAAATGAATGCGCTATTGAGAGATTGAAATAGATGCCGCCATACTCGTTTATGTCCCGATAGACTGATAGCGTGGGCTTTAACAGAGTGTCATACGCCATTGTCACGAAAACCTCTTCCGTCTCAGCGGTATAATCCGTGCCGTAGTAAATATAGCCGCCGGTAAGGCTAAGCTTGTCTATGACATAAGTATAGCTCAGCGTTAAATCAGTTTCATTAAGGTCTTTCTTGCCCTGATTTGAAAGATAGTTTGCATTGGTTACGCTCTGTGTGCCGTTAACATTGCTGTCAATGTTGCTCCAGAGCGATGCTGAGAACCCTTTGTAAGAAACGCTTACAGCGGGCTGCACTACAACACTGTTCGAGTTTATCTCATACCCCCTGAATATATACCGGTTGAAAACTCCAATTGACGCGCTGCCCGAGACAGGAGACGTTTCCGGCTTTACCGTATGAGCAAGAGTTGCTCCCTTTTCTGTAGGCACTTCATGGACTGTCTTTCCGTCCACCTTCTTTTCCTCCGCATAAACACCGGTGATGGAAAATCCAAACACCAAAGCCACTGCTAAAACTAAAATCCTTAACCCTTTCATCACAACACCTCCTAATTTTTATTAGAAGTTATTGCCAGAATCATGCCAAAATATAACCTATTGATTTACAAGGATTAATAGATTGGGGTTTAATACAAAATTGTATTCATAGTACAATTTTGTAGGCTTAGTATCAAAAAAATATAAACAGAATTAAGACAGTGCAGTGATACGGACGAGTTGCTATTTCAGCACAGAGAGGTCGTACTTCTTAATCTTATAGCCTATCTGGCGGGGGGTAATGCCGAGAAGCCTTGCCGCCTTCGCCTGAATCCCTCCCGTCCTCTTAATCGCATCAAGTATCTTGGCCTTTTCAATATCTTCAATTGTTGAGGGAAGTGCATCCTTTATCTGAGATGCGTACTTGGCCCTGAGTGTATGGTCTCGGATATTAAAAGGCAAATCAGAGGGGGATATATTTTTCTGACACGACATAACTACCAGTCTCTCTATTGTATTCTCAAGCTCTCTTACATTGCCGGGCCAGTCATAATTTACAAGGGTATTTAAAGCATCAGGCGCTATGGACACAGACTTGTGATTTTCTTCATTATATTTTTTCAGAAAGTATTCCACAAGCAAAGGTATATCCTCAATCTTTTCCCTTAACGGAGGCAGGAATACCGGAACGACGTTCAGCCTGTAATAAAGATCCTCCCTGAACTTTCCTTCAGAAACGAGATTCTCAAGATTTCTGCTTGTAGCGGCAATAAGCCTTACGTCAACTTTTGTTGTTTTTTCGCCGCCTACCCTTTCAAATTCCTTTTCCTGCAAGACCCTGAGTATCTTAGGCTGGAGCGCTAAAGGAAGGTCGCCTATCTCATCAAGAAATATGGTCCCGTTGTCGGCAAGTTCAAACCTGCCTTTTCTCATCGCCATTGCGCCGGTAAATGCGCCCTTTTCGTGGCCAAAGAGTTCTGACTCAAGAAGCCCCTCAGGAATGGACGCACAGTTGAATTTTATAAACGGCCCCTTTGCCCTCGGGCTCATATAATGTATCGCCTTTGCAATAAGCTCTTTGCCTGTTCCGCTTTCCCCGCGTAAAAGCACATTGGCCCTTGAAGGAGCTACGCTGTGAACAGCGCCGAAGACCTCCTGCATCCTGTCCGACTGGCCTATGATGTTTTCCAGCCTGTATTTGCCCTTAAGCTGCTGCCTGAGATTTTCCTTTTCCTCAAGAAATGCCTCTCTCTCTTTTTCAATCTCCATATGAAGCTTTACGGTCTGGGCAATCAGCGATGCAATAATCTTCAACAGCCTCAGGTCTTCCTCAAAAGATATGACCTTAGAGCCGAAAAGCCTGTCAACGCTCAGCACGCCAAGCGTTTCATTCTTAAATTTTATCGGCACACATAAGAATGCAATATTTTCCTTCCTGATAATTTTTCTTGCTCCGGTCTTATTCAAAAATAACGGCTCTTCCCCGATGCTTGGAATCACTATGGGAGAGCCGAGCTTTGCAACCCTGCCGATAATGCCCTCACCAAGCGTGTACCTGCCTTTTTTTATTTCCTCCTCAGTCATTCCGTAAGCAGCGACAATAGACACCTCACTGTTGCTTCTGAGCGCGACATTTCCCCTTTTCATATCCAGATATTCTGAGAGAACCCGCATCACACCTCTGAGGTTTGATTTCAGGTTAAGTGAAGAGCCCAGAAGTTTGCTTATCTCGTAAAGCGCCGTGATTTCAAGAGCCTTATCGTAATCGCGTTTCATAAGATAAGTTTAATAAGATATGACAAAAATGTAAAGTTAATGACTTTATTGTAGATTATGATATGAGGACAGAAAACGCAAAAAATTACCGCACTTTCAGCATTTCTTTTTTGGAGCGCCCGGCTCCTTGGGAACACCTCATGTAGAAATACCCAAACGCGGAAATACTACAACCTGAAGAATTATCCACACCGCCAGAATGCCTAAGACTAAAAACAGGTCGTTCATTGCCTATTTCCTCGCAGGCTGTGCTGGTGTTTGAACAGGCGGCTGAGACGGTTGGGCCGGCTGAACGTCTCCGGAAATTGGGCCCTGCGACGCCGGTATATCAGCTTTCTCCTTAACAGGAAGAGTCTCCTTTACAACAGACCCGCTCTTTGTTGAAACGATTGCGAGAGACAAAGACGTAACCATAAAAGCAACCGCGGCTATTGTGGTAAGCTTGCTGAAAAAAGTGGCCGCCCCCCGGCTTCCAAAAAGAGTCTGGCTTGAACCGCCAAATGCTGCGCCGAGTTCCGCCCCTTTGCCGCCGCTCTGTATAAGAACGATAAAAATCAAAAATAATGCCACGATAACGTGAACCGTCAAAAGAAGAGTTATCATCTCGCCTCCGTATTAAATTTAACTAACCTTACAAAGCTTTCAACCTTCAGGCTTGCTCCGCCAACAAGCGCTCCATCCACATCTTCACAAGCCATCAGAGAATCCACATTCTCAGGGGTTACGCTTCCTCCGTATATTATACGATTTTCATCAGCCTTATTTCCATATAAAAACCTTAACCTCTCCCTGATGTAAGCATGCGCCTCCTGCGCCTGTGAAGGCGCTGCTGTCCTGCCGGTGCCAATCGCCCATACGGGTTCATAGGCCACAACAACATTGTCTCCGCCTACATTTTCAAGCCCCTTCTCAACTTCCCTTTTCAACACATCAAACGTCTTCCCTGACTCTCTTTCCGCAAGGGATTCTCCTATGCAGAAAATAACGCCAAGCCCGCTTTTCTTTGCCGCTTTGACCTTCTTATTAATCACCTCATCTGTTTCATTAAAATACTGCCTTCGTTCAGAGTGCCCGATGATAACGTGCGTGCACCCGGAGTCCAAAATCATAGCCGGCGATATTTCGCCGGTAAACGCGCCTTTTTCCTCATAAAAAATATCCTGTGCAGCAATTTTTATATTAGCCCCCGCAACGCTCTCTGCAGCAGCAGAAAGGGCGGTAAACGGCGGGGCTACAATAATATCCACGTCTTTTGCATCCTTTACAAGAGACACCAATTCCTTTAAGAATTCCCGTGTCTCAGGAATGGTCTTGTTCATTTTCCAATTGGCTGCAATGAATGGTCTGCGCAAGGTTTTGTCTTTCTTACTGCTTAGGAATTTATTGCCGAGATGCTTATGATAAGCGAGTCTTTTACCTTATTTATATCAAATGTAACCTGCTTCCCCATTGTCTCAATCCTTATATTCAGCGCGCCGGACGCCTTGTCATCTTCCATATGAATTTCCTTGATGAATGCAGACTTGAATTTCCAGAGATTTTTTGTTTTATTTACAGCCGGCTTCAGGCTGAGAATTATCCACTCTTTCCCGTCAATGGTTTCTGTCCTGTTTTTATATTCAAGATGACCCTTCGGCGCATTCATATTCATTATTATCATTGCTTTATTCTTTGCCTCTATAAGCGAAACCTTGCTTATCTCAAAAAACCTTTCTGATGTCTTCTTTTCTTTTACGGATTCCTTCTTCTCTGCAGCCTTGGCTGAGGGTTTCCCCTCTTCTTTTGCCACAGTTATCTGTTTGCTCTTTTTCTCGCGTTTCTCAGCAGCCTTAACTGACGGCTTCCCTTCAACTGCAGCGGGTTTTTCCGCCTTTGGCTTTTCTATTGCCTTGGGTTTCGGAGGGGCAGGTTTATCCGGAGATTTAACTGCCGCAGGAACGCTGACTTCTTTCTTTTCCTTAACGGTTATTTTCCTCTCTTCCTTTCTGGGAGCAATAGAAGCTGAAACTGCAAAAGATTCTGCCTTGTCATACATAGCATCAACGGAAGCAACGCCATTAACAAATTCCGAGGCATGCACCCTCTTTGGAGACAACATGCCGGCGCCTGAGGCATTCAGATAAACATCATTGCCGATAAGATTATAATTCCTAACAATATTTTTAAATTTGTCATATACCTCTACCTTTATCCTGAACTTCTGGCCTGCAACAGCCGAATCAGGCGTGACAACAACAAATCTCTCAGGAGCAGCGGGATTTATTCTCACTGCCGTGCTTTTGCCCTGCTGGCTCATACCGCTCTCGGATGCGACTATGCTTATTTCTTCGGCTTTTTCATACCTCATCTTTACAACTGCCCGTCCATTTTTAAACTCTGACTGCCCTATAAAAGACGGGGATACTTTTGCCTGTCCGGTAGAACTGATATTCACGCCTCTGCCTGAAGATGAATAATTGTCCAGAGGGTTGTCAAAAGCATCAAATGTGCTTATGGTTACTTCAAACTGCTCTCCTGCAACCGCTTCTTTAGGCGCATGGATTTTAAAATAGCTTAATCCGGCTGACATCACTTTAAAAGCAGCGCTTGCGCCTCTGCTTCCTGTTGCTGTGTCATGAACCTCGATTGCTGATTCGCCGGTCTTTTCAGCCATAAGCGTGGCAATGCTTACGCCGTTTCTGAATACCATATCTGCGTTTACAATCTTTAAGCCTGCTGTTCCCGCAAGCGCAAGTTTAATATTTTTAGTCTCTATATCAGTATCGGCAACAGGATTGCTGTACGCGTCCCTTGCAATAACTTTTATGTCAAACTTATTCCCTGCCATAACAGCAGGAGGAGACTGAATAAAAAAGTGATCCAGCTTATTCGGCAGAATTGCTATTTCTTTTGTCACAAGAGGAACCGTCCCTCCGGCTTCAAAAATAGACAGCACAACAATTTCTGCCTTATTGCCTGCTATGGTAATACCGGCGCTGCCTCCCATGAATGACACTGCTTTTAAAATTGAAGGCTGCACCTGAGCTGAACCTGAAACTGAAACCTTAAACTCCTTGCCTGTCTCCGCAAAATTTGTAATCAGGTTGTCATGCATGTCGTAGGCCTGCAGCTTAACTATAACTCCTTCGCCTGCCCTGACTTTTTCCGGCAGTTGCACTGCAAAGTGGTCAAAACCTCCGGGCTTCACTATGATATTTCCGCTGTGCGATACGTTTGATGCTACAAATACCAATAAAGCGGCAGCTACTGATGACAACAACGTTTTCAATCTAAAAATGTTTTTCATCGTTATTCTCCTATCAGAATAGGACTTTTTTTCACGTATGTATGAATACCATATTTCACGATATTATGTCAAAGGAAAATCACATGCCGCCGGCATTTTTTTCGGGCGTGATTTTTTCTTGACAACAATTTCGCTAAATGCTATAAAAGTTTACCCTGTTTTTCAGGCGAATTATCTTCTCGCAACGAGAAAAGGAGGATTTAAGCAGTATGCCGTTTGAAGGGAAAGTAAAATGGTTCAACGAAACAAAAGGTTACGGGTTCATTCAGCAGGACAATGGCACGGATGTATTTGTCCATTATTCATCAATTTCAAACGACGGGTTTAAGACCCTTGCCGAGGGTCAGAGAGTACAGTTTGATATTGTGGAAGGCGAGCGAGGCCCAAAAGCCGCTAACGTAGTAAAATTACAATAAAACTGCGTATTAAGGAAATTTCAGTCATTGTAAGGGGTCTGCATATCCTTTGCCCCTTTCCATACTTAATCCATATTAAATTTCTAAGGGGAAAGATATGAGAGATAAAATATCCGTAATCGGGGCAGGAAATGTGGGCGCATCTGCAGCTCAGATGATTGCTCAGGCAGCGCTTGCCGATGTTGTCCTTTTTGATGTTGCGGACGGAATTCCCCAGGGAAAAGCGCTTGATATTGCAGAGGCCTGTCCTGTCTGGAATTCGTCGGTTTCCGTGAAGGGGACTAACAAATACGCAGACACTAAAAATTCAGACATCATAGTAATTACCGCCGGATTCCCAAGAAAACCCCATATGTCGCGCGACGACCTTCTGCATGCAAATGCCGATGTTATTAAGGAAGTCTCAGCCGCAATTGCAAAAACTTCTCCAAACGCCATTGTTATTGTCGTAACAAATCCTATGGATGTGATGGCTCAGCTTGCATGGAAGACAACAGGCTTTTCATGCAAGAGGGTAATAGGAATGGGCGGGATACTTGATGCAGCCAGATTAAGGACCTTTCTTTCATGGGAACTGAATGTATCGTCTGAAGATATAGAAACCATTGTGCTTGGAGGGCACGGAGACCAGATGGTTCCGCTTCCAAGGTTCACTACTGTAAAGGGCATAGCAGTAACGGAATTTCTGAAGAAAAAAACAATTGATTCACTGGTGCACAGGACAAGAAACGGAGGAGCTGAAATAGTAAGCCTGCTTAAATCAGGAAGCGCGTACTATGCGCCAGCTGCCGCAGTTGTCCAGATGATCAAATCAATTTTATTCAATGAAAAGCGCATGCTTCCCTGCGCAGCGTACCTGAACGGAGAATACGGGATGAAAGATGTGTATCTTGGCGTGCCGGTTATTCTCGGCAGGGACGGAGTTGAAAAAATAGTTGAGATAAAACTCACAAAGGAAGAAAAAGCCCAGCTCAGAGAATCATGCTCTACCGTTAAAAAAATGGTTAAGAAACTTTCAATATAACTATAACTCTTAAGGAAGGAACCTTTAAATGACTAAAGAAAAAAACGAGCAGACCCTTGTATTAATCAAGCCGGATGCCCTGAAAAATTCACTGACAGGATATGTGCTCTCCCAGCTCTCGGAATTCCATACAGGTTTACGTTTTGCAGGAGCAAAAATAGTTCATGTAAGCAGGATGCTCGCAGAGGAACACTATGCCGAACACCGGGGCAAGGTGTTTTACCCTTCTTTGATTGAATATATTATGGGGCTGCTTCATTATCCTGACGATCCTGAAAGGCGCAGGGTTATAGCCCTTGTTTATCAGGGGCCTGATGCGGTGAAAAAGATGCGGGAAATCTGCGGGCCCACCAATCCTCATGTTGCACGCGAAACAAAACCGGGATGCATCCGCGCATTGGGCACGGTTGTTCCCCTGAAAGATGCCGCAGGAAACAAAATCGGCGAGAGAATGGATAACCTCATCCACGCTTCGGCTGTTAATGACGAGGCAGAACGGGAAATCAAACTCTGGTTCAGACCCGGCGACTTTCCGCCGTTTATGCGCTCGTACCCCACAGAGATAAACACAGAAGACCATTATTATTTTAAGAACGGCAAGCTTCATACAAAGCACGTAACGGACAGTATTTGCCTTATTGCTCCGGGTGATGTTGTTTGGAAATCTGACCTTGATGCTCTCAGTTTGCTGCAAAAAGGAGCGCCTTCCGCTACTTCCCTTGAAGCAGTGGCCGCCAAATATCTCATGAATTATACTGCTGAAAAATAGAAGGGTTTATTGACTTTAACAACTAAAAAAAGTATTATTTAACTAATAAGCATAGAACTTCGCAGAGGAGAGTTATTCAATGTTTGAGAAGTTCACAGAGCGCGGCAGAAAAGTTATAATCTACGCAAGGGAAGAAGCTGAAAAGCGCCAGAACGATTACCTTGGGACAGAGCATCTCCTGCTTGCACTCCTGAGAGAAGAAGAGGGAATTAGCGCTGCAATAATCAAGAAAATGGGCATCTCAATTGAAGAGGTGCGCATGGAAGTAGAGCGGAAACTCCCCTACGGCACTAACGTGCTTACATTCGGCGACATACCGTTTACCCCGCGCGCAAAAAAAGTCCTTGAGCTTGCAGTGGAAGAAGCAAGGCTTATCGGCCACAGTTACATCGGAAGCGAACACCTTCTGCTCGGCCTTTTACGCGAAGACGAGGGAATAGCGGGCAGAACACTCAGAAGCCTCGGAGCAAACCTTCTGGCTGCAAGGCAGCTTGCAATAAATTTCTCAATGAGGCCGCAGGCGCACACTGTAAGAGAAAGGCGCAGCACAACGCCTGCCCTTGATGAATTCGGCAGGGATCTTACGCAGATGGCAAGGGAAGGCAAGCTGGACCCTGTAATCGGCAGGGAGGATGAGATTGAGCGCGTGCTTCAGATACTCGGCAGGAGAATAAAAAATAATCCTGTAATAATCGGCGAGCCCGGTGTAGGCAAAACAGCCATTGTTGAGGGCCTTGCGCAGAAAATCGTAGTGGGTGATGTGCCGGAAAATCTTTTTGGCAAACGGATTGTATCCCTGGATCTCGGCGCACTCATAGCAGGGACCAAATACAGAGGCCAGTTTGAAGAGAGGCTTAAAGTCGTGATGAAGGAAATAACCCACACTGACAACGTGATTCTCTTCGTTGATGAACTCCATACATTAATAGGCGCGGGCGCCGCCGAGGGCTCTGTGGATGCATCCAGCATGCTAAAACCTGCGCTGTCCAGAGGTGAGATTCAATGCATAGGCGCAACAACACCTGACGAATACAGAAAATATATTGAAAAAGACGGAGCCTTGGAGAGAAGATTCCAGCCTATCAATGTTGAATCACCTGCCGTGGACGCTACAATTGATATCCTGACAGGTTTAAGAAGCAGATACGAGTCGCATCACAGGGTAAAAATCAGCGACGACGCAATAACAGCGGCCTCAAAGCTGTCCGACCGGTATATAGCCGACAGGCATCTGCCGGATAAGGCAATTGATGTTATTGATGAAACAGGCGCAAGGATCAACCTTAAAAGATATACGCCTCCAGGTGAGATAAAAGAACTGGAACATGACATAGCAAGGCTGACAAGAGAAAAAAATCTTTATGTAAAACTTCATGACATTGAGAAAGCCGCATCCATACGGAACGAGGAAGAAAAGCTTAAAAAACTTCACGACCAGATACTGAAGCAGTGGAAGGATAACCTCAATAAAGAAATTCCGGTCATTTCGGAAGATGATGTCACCTACACAGTTGCAAAGATGACAGGCATCCCGCTACTGAGGCTTGAGGAAAAAGAATCTGAAAAACTTCTGAGAATGGAAGAAGTCATCCATAACAGAATAATCTCTCAGGATGAGGCGATAAAAGCTGTCTCAAGGGCCATCAGGAGGTCAAGGGCAGGACTAAAGAGTAAGAAAAAACCTATCGGTTCTTTCTTCTTTTTAGGCCCGACAGGGGTTGGAAAAACCGAACTTGCAAAAGCGCTTGCAGAGTTCCTCTTCAATGACGAGAATGCCCTCATTAAAGTTGACATGTCGGAATACATGGAGAGGTTCAATGTCTCCAAACTAACAGGCGCGCCTCCGGGATATGTGGGCTATGAAGAGGGAGGACAGCTTACTGAAAAAATCAGAAAAAAACCATATTCTGTCATCCTGTTTGATGAGATAGAAAAAGCTCATCCCGACGTATTTAACATACTTCTGCAGGTGCTTGATGAAGGCGTTCTGACAGACAGTTTCGGCAGGAAGGTTGATTTTAAAAATGCGGTAATAATAATGACCTCAAACATAGGCGCGAGGATTATTGAAAAAGCAACTCCACTGGGCTTCCAGAGAACCCAATCGGACGATGTCTATCAGAAGATAAAGGATAACGTTCTTGTTGAGCTCAAAAAGGCGTTTAACCCTGAATTTCTTAACCGTGTTGATGAAATAGTAGTGTTTCACCCTCTTGAAAAAGAACAGCTGTTCTCAATTATTGACCTGCTTATAAGCGAGACCAACAAGCAGCTGCTTGAACAGGATATTGTTGTGGAAATAGACCATGCAGTTAAAGAGTGGCTTGTTAAAAACTACTACCAGCCAAATTACGGGGCGCGGCCCATGAGAAGGGCTGTACAGAAAGAAATAGAGGATCCGCTGTCAGAAGAGCTGCTCAAAGGCAGATTCAAAAACAGCTGCAAAATAAAAGTTGTGCTTGAATCCGGAATACCAACCTTTGTTGAGGCCGAAGAAGCTGAAGTGCTTTCCGGGGTAAATTGACTTAACGAAGTCCCTTTAAAATTACCAATAAGGATCAATAAGGAGTTTATTGCTGATTGAAAGCTAAATCTTTAATACTCTTATCTCTCTTTCTTATCGGAGTTTCTTTAATTACCTTCAGTTTAAGCCGTCACGACACGAAGGAAAAAGCGACGCTTGAAAGCTTATACGCGCCTGAATTTGAGGTTGAGGATACCGCAAGCGGAAAGAAAATATTGTCCTCAGAACTCAAAGGAAAAGTTTTATTTATTAATTTCTGGGCCTCGTGGTGCAGCCCGTGCCGGGAAGAAATGCCTTCCATGAACAGGCTTGCAAAACATTTTTCAACTAATCAGAATTTCGTCATGCTCCCGATTATATATAGGGACAGCCCGCAGGATGCCGCAAATTATTTAAAGGAGAACGGATTCCATCTTCCGGCCTTAATTGACAAGGACGGAAAAGCAGCCAGAAACTTCGGGCTGAGAGGAATTCCGGAAACATACATCGTGGATAAAAAAGGCATCATCAGAAAGAAAGTCATCGGGCCCAGTGAATGGGATTCTCCGGATGTTCTTGCATTTATTGAGTCGCTGCTCTCGGAGATCCGCTGAGGCGGAAAAGAATAACCTTCACTGAACTATGGGCAAACTTGCAAATCCTAAGCCTGCGCTTCTATTCACGGGGATTCTTTATTCTGATAAATCTTACTTATCAAAGGCAAAAGAGTCTCTGTTAAATGCCTTCGGGGCTGCACTTCTGGAAACGCCACCGGTTAGATGGGATCATTCAGAATACTACAAGAAAGAATTAGGCTCGCCTATAATGAGAACATTTATTTTTTTTAAAGCTCTCATAAATCCTGCTGAGATTGCTGACATTAAATTCAGGACCAATGACATTGAGACAGAGCTTTCATCAGACGGAAAAAGAAACGTCAACCTTGACCCGGGATACCTCACGCACGCAAATGTAGTCCTTGCAACAACAAAAGGATATTCGCACAGAATTTACCTTGGCAAAGGCATCTACGGAGAGGTCTCTCTGCTGTATAGAGAAAAAGACAAGACCTTTGCGCCGAACATCTTTACCTATTCCGACTATCAGGAGAAAAATTGCATTGAAATGTTTTTGAAGGCAAGGGAAATGTTGAAACGCATATTATAAAACTGCACCTGCTATGTCCCGTCAAAAAAACTTTTCACAAAACCACAAGGTTATCCCTGTGAATCACCTCGTCGGAATATCTGTATCCCAGCGCTTTTTCCACATCAGATGTCTTTCTGCCTTTTATTTTTTCTATCTCTGTTGAGGAATAGTTCGTAATGCCCTTTGCAATCTTTTTCCTGTCCAAATCAACGCAATATACGGCATCGCCTATCTCAAAAACACCTGTAACCGCAGTAATCCCTGAAGGCAGGAGGCTCTTGCCCCCATGCAATAACGCCTTGACAGCGCCCTCGTCTAAATGCAGGCTGCCCTTTGAGCGACTTCCATAGACTATCCACCCCTTGCGCGAAGAAAGCCTCTCTCTGACAGGCCTGAATTCCGTTCCATGCTGATTGCCCTTTAAAAGAGATACAAGCAGGCCGCTCTTTTTGCCGCTTATTATATTTACTGTGACTCCGTTGTTTACAGTCCTCTTTGCCGCAAGGATTTTTGAATACATTCCTCCTGTGCTGACAGCGCTCCCCGCGCCCCCTGCCATTGCCTCAATCTCTGCTGTAATCTCATTGACTGTTTTTATGAGGTCTGACTTATGGCTTTTCTTGGGGTCAGCGGAAAAAAGTCCCTCAACGTCAGAGAGGATTATCAGCCTTTCAGCGTCAACAAGCCCTGTGACCAGCGAGGCAAGGTTGTCATTATCGCCAAACTTTATTTCATCAGTTGCAACTGTGTCATTTTCATTGATTATCGGGATAACGCCGTATGAAAGCAGAGTGTCAAGCGTGTTCTTGGAATTGATGTATCTCTTCCTGTCGGTAAAATCCTCGCGCGTGAGAAGAACCTGCGCAACCTTTTTGCCGAATTCTCCGAAGCCCTTTTCGTAAGCCCACATCAGACTGCTCTGCCCAACGGCAGCAGCGGCCTGTTTAAGCTGTATGTCTTTCGGCTTTTCCTTCAGCCCGAGTTTTCTCATGCCTGCGGCAACAGCGCCTGAAGAAACAAGGACGACCTCACAGCCCATGTCCTGAGCATCCCTGATATCAGAGGCAATAGCCGTAATGCGCCTTGTATCAAGCCCCTCTTTCTCATCAGCAACTATGTTACTGCCGACCTTTACAACAATCCTTTTCATAGCTGTTTAATCCTTAAAAGTATTTCCTCTATAATATCCGCAATTTCCGGAACATTGGCAGATATAGTCTTTTCACCAGTATGTTTGTGCTCTATAAAGTCAAGTTTTGGTTTATGCACAGCATTGTCATACCTGAAAATCAGACTACTCTCCTTATCCTGATAATGATACGCATATGATAATTTTTCTATTTTGTATCTTACGTCCACATATTCCGTAATAAACAGGGTTGAATAATCTATAAATACAAGCGCTCCTTTTATCAGGCCCAGTTTTTCTGTTCTGGAATCAACATTGATGTCAGATGAGATGATTAACCCCGTTTTTGAATATTCAGCTATTACAGCAGTAATCTCAGCAAAATAATCAGGCAGCAACATTCTCTATTTCTACTTCCTTAAGCTTCTTGAGGTCAGCTTCCATCCTTTTCTTAAGCTTAAGCTCGCCTGTCCATTTAGCATATTCTTCGTCTTTGCCTTTCAAATCCTCGGCAGCAAAATCCTTTACGAACTTTTCAGAGGATACGCCATATCTTTTTTCAAGCTCTGATATTATTTTTTTTGTGCTATTGAGTCCTATTTCAATGCGCTTAATCTCAGCCTGAATAGCCGATTGTATCAAATGGGTCACCCCTTTATTGTCTTTAGCCTCTACTTTCAGCCTTGTCATACCCTCACCTCCTTGCAGAATTATACATCACAGATGGTCTTACTGTCATCAGTTTTTATTGGTTCTAAAGACAAGTGAGGATTGGCGAGCGGACTATCAATAACAACAAAATCGTTGACGCAGTTTTACCGCAACGGCTGAACAAATAGGCTTCTTTATTTTTATTTAATGGTCGCTGACCCTATTTATTGCCCTGTTTTTCCGATAAAGTCCATAAACACAAATTATGTAGCCCACTCCTGAAATTACCAAAGCTGATTGCTGAAATATACCGTAAGTTCTATAGCCCAAAATATTGCGTACATAAAGTTGAAACGCAATGATCTCACCAAAAGAGGCTGCGATTATAGATAGGAGGCCTGACAGTATAATCCACGAAGAGAGTGTCCGCGATATTCTTAGCTGCTTTACTGTGAGGAAAGCTAGTGCAATTATCGCCAAGCGGTAACTCCATAGATAAAAAAACATAATGACATCAGAATAATCCATTATTCCTCCTTGCCGATCCTATAGCATATCACTTGGTTGCACACAGCAGTTCGTATCGATCGAAAATAGGGTCAACGGTCCCTATTTAAAGCGTATTTATCTTGTGCGCGAGGCACCCAGCGCCAAAACCATTATCCACATTCATAACGGCAATTCCCGGCACGCATGAATTGAGCATTGCAAAAAGCGCTGTCAAACCGCCGAGGCTCGTGCCGTATCCTGTTGATGTGGGCACGGCAATTATAGGCTTGTCTGTTAAGCCGCCGACAACTGATGGAAGCGCGCCCTCCATCCCTGCAACAACGATTATTATCCTCGCATTTTTTATGTATTCTGAATTAGACATAAGCCTGTGTAGCCCTGCCACGCCAACATCATAAACTGTGTTTACTTTGCTTCCAAGAAACGAGGCTGTGACAGCTGCCTCCTCTGCAACCGGAATGTCTGATGTGCCTGCTGTAAGAACAAGAACATTTCCTGTTTTTTTCTTTTCTCCGCCTACTGAAATAATTCCTGATGCAGGGTGAAAAACAGCGCCCCTTATTTTAAGGGCCTTATGAACATCTTTAGCGGCTTTGGTGATTAGGAATCTTTTGCTTTTTTTATACATGGCCTTTGCAATGTTAATGACCTGTCCTTTTGTCTTTCCTGACGCAAAGATAACCTCCGGCACTCCCTGCCTCAGATGCCTGTGATGGTCAACCTTTGCAAATGATATGTCTTCGTATGGAAAATGTTTAAGTTTTTTTACCGCGCCTTCAACGGAGATACTGCCGTTTTTTACAGATGAGAGAATCTTCTTTATCTTATCGTTATTCATCCCTAAAATTAAAACTCAGACTTTAATGCGCGGTTCATGAGGTCATTGACAGCCTCTGCGGGATTTTTGTCCTCGTAGAGGACTTTGTATATCTGCTCAACAATAGGCATTTCAACATTATATTTTTTTGAAAGGTGATAGGCTGATTCAGTTGTATCCACCCCTTCGGCAACCGCCTTTGTCTGTGAGAGGATATCATCAAGTCGTACACCTTGGGCAAGCTTAATGCCTGTTGTGTAATTCCTTGAGGCTACGCTCGTGCATGTCAGTACAAGATCGCCAAGCCCGCTTAATCCTGAAAAAGTCTCCTCTCTTGCGCCCATTGCAAGGCCCAGCCTTCTCATTTCCGCAAGCCCTCTTGTTATCATCGCTGCGCGCGCATTATTGCCTAATCCAAGGCCGTCAGATATTCCTGATGCGATAGCCATAACATTCTTCAGCGCCCCGCCAAGTTCAACGCCGATTAAGTCATTGTTCGTATAAACCCTGAAATGATTTGTATTTAAAATTTCCTGAAGCAGCAAGCCTGTGCCCGTGTCTTCTGTTGCAAGAGTTACTACTGTCGGCTTTTTCATTATCGCCTCTTTTGCAAAGCTTGGGCCTGAAAGCACGGCGATTTTATGCCCTGTAATTTCTTTGAATATAGAAGAAACTGTCAGAAGAGTTCCGCGCTCTATTCCCTTTGATGCGCTTATGATCACAGCTTCATCAGGAATATAAAAATCCGCCTTTTCGAATACTGCTCTTGTATATTGTGTCGGTATAACGCTCACAACATATCTGGCTTGTTTTACGGCTTCATTCAATTTATGCGTGATTCTTATGTTGTCCGGAATAGTAATATCAGGCAGGTAGGTACTGTTTATTCTTGTGTTCCTTATCTCTTCAGCAAGAGATTCCTCATATACCCATAGAGAAATGTCATAACCCTTCTCGGATAAGATACACGCAAGGGTGGTCCCCCAGCTTCCTGCGCCTATGACTGCAATATAGCTCATATACAAGAAAGTTAAAAGTTAGAAGTTAAAAATGCAAAATTAAGCATTCTTAACATTTTTGCTTTTGAATTGTAATTTTGAATTTTTCATTTTGCATTTTGATTTAGAGACATCACCATTTTATCAATACCGACGCCCATGTAAGCCCGCCTCCGAACGCCTCAAGAAGAACATAATCTCCGTCCCTTACCCTGCCCTGCCTTACAGCCTCATCAAGCGCAATTGGTATGGATGCTGCAGATGTATTCCCGTATTTATCAATATTCACAAAAACCTTTTCCGCAGGAAGGTTAAGCCTCTCGGCAGTTGCCTGTATTATTCTAAGATTTGCCTGATGCGGTATTAAAAGGGAAAGCTGTGAAGGCTTGAGCTTATTTTCTTCAAGGGTTCTTGACACCAGATTTTCCAGTGTCCGTACAGCAACCTTAAAGGTCTCGTTGCCCTTCATCTTAAGAAAGTGCATCTTCTTTTTCAGTGACTCTTTAGAAGGAGGATTAACCGAACCTCCGCCCGGCATGTGCAGGAGTTCCCACAGCGCTCCGTCAGACCTCAAATGTGCAGAGACTATTCCCCTGTCTTCATCAGTTGCTTCCAGTATTGCAGCTCCGGCGCCGTCGCCAAAAAGCACGCAAGTGGTCCTGTCTTCCCAATCGGTAAATCTGGAGAGTACTTCCGTGCCGACAAGCAGTATTCTTTTATAAGCTCCGCTCTTGATAAAACTATTTGCCATAGAAAGCCCGTAAAGAAAACCCGAACATGCGGCATTTACATCAAAGGCAGCAGCTTTTTTTATGCCGAGCTTATGCTGAAGATGGCATGCTGTTGCAGGTATAGGCATGTCTCCTGTGACCGTAGCAACAATTATTAATTCAATATCTTTTGCTTTTATATCCGCTTTTTTCAGGGCCGACTTTGCCGCCTCATACGCAAGGTCCGACGCCGCCTCTTTTTCACTTGCAATTCTCCGCTCCCTGATGCCTGACCTATCTCTTATCCATTCATCAGACGTATCAACCATCTTTTCAAGGTCAAAATTGGTTAGCACACGCTCCGGCACATAAGAGCCTGTTGCAATAATCTTAGCCCTTAACAACAGCCTTCTCCTTTGCGCGAAGATTCAATATCTCCTCTGAGATAATCTCATGAACTTTCTTTCTGGAAAACTCTGATGCAACCCTGATTGCATTTCTCACTGCGCGCGATGAAGATCTTCCGTGGCTTATTATGCATGTGCCGTTTATTCCAAGCAGAGGCGCGCCTCCGTATTCAGCATAGTCTGTTTTCTTTCTGAAGTTTTTCAGAGCAGGTTTCATAAAAAGATATCCGACCCTTCCTGTTGCCATTCCAGCTATCTCCCTTTTGAGCATTTTTATTATCATATCAGCAAGCCCTTCGCTGGTTTTCAAAAACACATTGCCTATAAACCCATCACAGACCACCACATCGGCATCGCCGGAAAAAACATCTTTCCCCTCTATATTTCCTGTAAAATTCAGATTTGTGTCTTTAAGAAGCCTGAAGGCCTCTTTGGTAAGTTCATTGCCCTTCACATCTTCCTCTCCTATGCTCAGAAGCGCCACCTTTGGCTCGCGCTTGCCGAAAATCGCCTTGCAGTATGAACTGCCCATCAATCCGAACTGAAGCAGATTCTCTGCCTTGCAGTCCACATTTGCGCCGGCATCTATCAGAACAAACAATCCTTTGAGTGTAGGTATTGTAGCTGCAATTGCAGGCCTGTCAACGCCTTTTGATTTCCCGAGAACAAAGAGCGCTGAAGCCATTGCAACGCCTGAATTGCCGGCGCTCACCACTGCGTCAGCTTCTTTATTTTTCACGGCATCAACAGCGCACCTGATAGAAGAATCCTTCTTTTTCCTGAGGGCAATAACAGGAGACTCATGCATTCCAATGACCTGAGATGTGTGCCTGATTTGAATGCGGCTGGATGTGCAGCGCCTGTCCTTCAGTTCTTTTTTGAGCTGTACCTCATCCCCGAAAAGCAGAATCTCAAGGTCGTCGTATTCGCTTACACTCTCAACCGCGCCCTCTACCGTGACAGCAGGGGCATAATCGCCCCCCATGGCATCAAGGGCAATCCTCATGCTTCCTTTTCAACTGTTTCAAGAACCTTGTTGCCGTTGTACGAGCCGCAGCTTGGGCATGCCCTGTGCGACAGCTTTAATTCCTTGCATTCAGGGCACGAGCTTAGATTGGGCGACTGTCCCTTCCAGTTTGCCCTGCGCTTGTCTCTTCTGGTCCTTGTATGTCTATGCGTCGGATTAGCCATTTTTTTACTCCCTTCTTAACAATTCTTTTAATTCTTTCAGTCCCTCAAGTCTTGAGTCTGTTTTATCTAAATTGCAGCTGCATTTATTCATATTTAAGTCTGTCCCGCATTTCGGGCATATTCCCTTGCAGGTTTCACTGCAAAGCGGTTTCATGGAAACATTTAAAAGTATCTGCTCTTTCAGGAGTTCCCTGAGATCAAGCTCATCCCCTGAATAAAATCCTGTCTCCAGTTCATCTTCCCTTATTTCGCGTTTGCCCTCTGCCGCCAGTTCTTCAACCGGATGGTACGTTACGGTAAAGGGAGCGCTTATTTCAGATGTATAGTTTTTCAGGCATCTGCTGCATTCAAGCTCCGCGCTTGCCGTTATCTCACCCTGTATTACAACCTCGGGCATTATCTTCCTTATGCTCAACTGCCCTTTTACAGGAGAAACCAGTTTTATAACATCTGACTCAAGCGTCTCATCAATTGTAAGTTCCAGGCCCTCGTCAGGTATCTCTGAAATCAATATCTTCATTTTATCCGACCTGTCTCATCCCGAACTGCTCGGGAAAAGACCATTAAAGAAAAGTATTTAATTATAAAGAATACTCTGAAAACATGTCAAGGAAATCGGATGTCATATTTTTTTCTGGAATGTTTGTCTGCTGATTTGGTAGTCTTTCCAATATGAGACATCAACCGGTCACTTCCCGTAACCCTTGGGCATTCGTTCCCACGCTCTATTTTGCCGAAGGACTGCCTTATATCATCATCAACACTGTCTCGGTCATTCTGTATAAAAAGATGGGCATTGATAATGCGAGCATTGCATTTTGGACGAGCTGGCTCTATTTGCCGTGGGTCATCAAGATGTTCTGGGGGCCCATTGTGGACATCTATTCAACAAAGAGAAAGTGGATTCTTTCAACGCAATTTGCTATGGCTGTCTGCCTGTTCGTTACAGCGTATGCGCTGAACACAGAGGGCTATTTCTTTCTTTCTCTCTCAGCTTTTGCAGTTGGCGCATTTGTATCTGCAACGCATGACATTGCCACAGACGGGTTTTACATGCTGGCGCTAAACAAGGATGAGCAAGCTCTGTTCGTAGGCATCCGCGCCACATTCTACAGGCTTGCCATGATCTTCGGCTCCGGACTGCTTGTCTACATGGCAGGCAAGATAGAGGTTGTCACAGGCAGCATTCCATTGAGCTGGACAGTTGTTATCAGTACAGCAGGCTTTGTATTCGTTCTTGTCCCGCTGTATCACACGTTCGTGCTTCCCTTTCCAACAACAGACAGTAAATTTTCACCACGGGACGCTGCGAATGAAGCTCCTTTTCTTGAAATATTTCGTTCTTATTTTAAACAGGAAAAAATAGGCGCAATCATTGCCTTTATTCTGCTTTACCGTTTCGCTGAAGCAATGCTTCTAAAGCTGGCCCCGCCTTTTTTACTGGACCCAAAAAGCGCGGGCGGTCTGGGACTTTCCACGTCACAAGTCGGGCTTGCATACGGCACAGTTGGCATGATATGTCTTGTTTTGGGAGGAATCCTCGGTGGATGGGTCATATCCAGGTTTGGGCTTAAGAAGTGCCTCTGGCCTATGGCAATTACCCTTCACTTCCCTGATATTTTCTATGTGTATATGGCGTATGCCCAGCCTGAGATTTCGCTCACCTATGTCCTCGTTGCCTTGGAACAATTCGGCTATGGGCTGGGGTTCACGGCATTCATGGTCTATCTTATGTATGCTGCGCAGGGCAGATACAAAACATCCCACTTCGCAATTTCCACAGGCATCATGGCTCTCGGCATGATGCTGCCCGGATTCATCAGCGGATACCTTCAGCAGGCAGTCGGATACAGAATGTTCTTTGTCATCGTCTGCATCTTAGCAATACCCGGCATGTTGACCATTTTTTTTATTCCCAAGTATGAAAAACATGAGGACAGGTGACATTAACAGACAGGATACTTTCCTCTGCTTAAATCCATACAGAATTTATTTATCCCTGAAAATTCTCTCTCAAATATCTCCTCTGCCGTCTTTGCTATTTCGCCAATCCTTCTTCCACTCTTAAGCAGGACTTGCGCAGTAGCAACCTGTGGTTCGTCTATGGGGGTGCCTATCCTGCTGAGGAGAAGGACATAGACCTCTTTTATCCCGTCTATCTGTTCGTAAATTTCCTTTGCAATCTTATACGCAAGAACATTGTAAATCTTTCCGACATGGCTTACAGGATTCTTTCCTGCTGCTGCCTCTGTGCCTAACGGCCTGTTCAGAGAAATTAATCCGTTCACCCTATTGCCCCTTCCAACCTGACCAGAATCAGCGTCCTCCGCCGATGTTCCGGTAAGACTAAGATAAACGCCGCCGAGTTCCCTGCCCTCTTCATCAAGGGTATTAAAATGCACATTTCTTTTTTTGAATCCCTCAAACCGTTCAAGAAAACTTTCCATCACATCGTGTATGACTTGTTTTCTCTCAAAATAGTCTTTCTCTGATTTTATGTAACCTGCCAGTAAAGGCATGGCAACAGTTAAATCCAGAACATTCCCCATTCTCAGCCCCATTACCTTTATATCCTCGCCTGTCTCAGGATATTTTTGTTTGAATTTTTTTGAATTAAGAAACCGTTCAAGCTCAAGGACAGTTTTTTCTGCAGGGCTTAAAGGATAGTATCCCACAGCGGCAGATGTGTCATTTGCAGAGCGTACTTTTCCTTTTCTTGAAAAAATGTCAGTAAGCTCTTCCGAACCGGGCGCAAGCACAACGCGGTATTTTAAATGCCTCTCAGGGTCAACAAATCTCATGTTATCTTTAATCCATTTCTTTGCGGCGTCAACCGCGATGTCTGCAACAGGGATTTTTTTTCTGCCTATGCTGAAAGTTGCTCTGTCCCCGATAATCAATTCCATAGGCTTCAGGACTTTTCCTCCGCCGAAATGCTTTTTAGCCATTCCTGCGGCAAGCAAGCCTTTGTCTATGTTGTGATGAAGAATGGCGCCGAACTCTTTGACGTATTCCTTGGACAGGGCCACAGAAATTGCATCCATCATGGAATCGCACATATAATCAGGATGCCCGATGCCTTTTCTCTCAACAATCTCAACCCTGTGCTCTATAATTGATTTTCCTTTATAAGTTTCAACAAGAATCATAAATTGAAAGTTAAGAGTTGAGAGTTTAAAACTTTTAACTTCTCACTTTTAACTTTTAGCTCTTTCTTAAAGCTTATCATACTTTTTAGCGCTTCCCTTGGCCTTTTCAACAGGATACTTTTTTTCGTTCTTCCTGAGCTTTTTCTTAATCGCCTCCGTTAAGTCAATGCCGAGGTCATGGGATAAAAGCAGAATGTAAACCGCAATGTCCGCAACCTCGTCCTTAACATTCTCCAGCCCGCCTTCTTTAAGATATTTCCTTATCTCCTTATCCGTCTTCCACTGGAATTCTTCAAGAAGCTCCGCTGCCTCAAGGACAATTGATATTGCAAGCTCCTTTGGGCGGTGAAATTGCTCCCAATCCCGCTCTTTGCGGAATTTTAAGAGCTGTTCAAGTATATCCTCCAATTCATTACTCATATGACTGATTTACACCCTCCGGCACGTTTTTTTCCCCCGCGCCTTCTCCACCTCTTCTTTTTTGGCCTCGTATCCCTTCTTCCCCATCATGCCGTAAGTGAAGTTCTTGCCCTCCTCAACACCGGGCTGGTTAAAGGGATTCAAGCCGTATAAAAAACCTGTGAACGCTGTCGCCATCTCAAAGAAATGAAACAACTGCCCCATGTGGTAAGCATCTATTTTTGGAATGCTTATTGTCATATTCGGCCTTTTGATCTTTGACAAAGCAAGCTCTGTTGATTCCTGTTCAGCCTTAATAAGCCCTGAGAGGGTGTGCCCTCCGAGATAGCCCGTTCCTTCCACATCCTTAAAAACTTTTGGTATTTTAAAGTCAACTTCATAATCATCAACTTTTATAAATGCAACAACCTTATCCTCCGGCCCTTCCATCCACAACTGAAGCTGTGAATGCTGGTCTGTTGTGCCAAGTGACGGATACGGCGTAAGCCCTGACCCTGATTTCCCGAGGCTCTCCGCCCATAACTGGCTGAACCATTCTGCAGTCGGCTTCAGTCCGTCCGCATAAGGCATTAAAACATTTATACTTCTCTTGTCTTCTCTTTCCATGAGATAAAGCAGAGTCCCGAAAAGATAGGCAGGGTTTTTCCATATTTCAGCGTCAGAGCATTTTTTATGGACATCCTTTGCGCCTTTAAGAATTTCATTTGAATCAATGCCTGCAACCTCGGCGCAAAGCAGTCCTACAGAGCTAAGGACAGAATATCTTCCCACAACTCCCTTTGGAATGGAGAGTGTTGTTATTTTTTTTTCATTCGCAATCTTTCGCAGATTGCCTTCAGACGGGTCTGTTGTCGCAATAAAATTCTTTGAAGAACCGGAAACAGCGCTGTTCATCTTATCCCAGAGAATCATGAATGAGGCCATTGTCTCGGCAGTGCTCCCTGATTTTGTGATTACATTTACTGCTGTTTTTTTAAGGTCTGTTAGAGATAAAATCCGCTGAAGTGTCCTCGGGTCAACATTATCATAAATAAACACCCTCGGCTTTTTATCAAGATTGTGAAAAGGGCTTATTGCCTCAAGTATCGCCCTTGGCCCCAGCGCAGAGCCGCCGATGCCGAGTATTAGGAAGCTCTCAAATTTTTTCCTGACATCTGATGCGATTTTTTTAATCTCTGACGTGTCCTGCTCAAGAAGCCCAATGAATGCAAGTTCAGGAATTTCTTTTGCTTTTATCCGCTTATCAATGTCATATACTTTTGTCTTCAGGCCTTCTATCTGTTTTTCGGATATGCCCTTTTCGCCTATCACCTCTTGCATCATATTTGAAAAATTAAGCTCAAGCATAAGACCTCCATAGATTCAGGCATTTTTCGCTGCCTTGACACCTTCTTTAAGAAGCACTATCAGAACTGTGGTAATACCGATAAAAATCCCTGTTATGTTTATGACTTCAAGCAAAAAAAGTGTGATCAGAATTGCTGAGAGTATAAAAAGCCTTATAAGACTGAAGAAGACAAGTTTTCCGCTTACCTGCTCTCCGGCGCCAACAAGTCCCCCGATGCCCCATGCAAGCCCTTTGAGATTAGCAAGCGCAAGCACACCGCCTATCAGTATGCTCAGAGGCAGTTTTTTCCACTCAATCAGGGCAGAGATAATCGCAAAAGGTATAAGCGTAAAAGCAGACTGCCTATAAACCCTTCTTACTATTTCCGTCATCTCCATTGTATGTTCTCCTCGCCATTCTTATGAGTTCGCGAAAACCTGCAATTATCCCGAGTATTAAGAAGATTATAGTAAACCACGGAGAAGTATTGAAGAGCTTATCAAGCCCGTATCCCATGGCAAGCCCTACAAACGTCGCAAGCACAAGGTTAAGCCCTATTGTGCTTGCCTCAAGTAGCTGCCTGAATAATGGTTTGTCTGCCATAAGTTAAAAGAAAGTTAAGAGTTTAAAGTTATGAGTTAAGAGTTTTAAGTCCGTCAGCTTTTAACTTTTCACTTGTAACTTTCAACTTTTTCTAAATGACTCGTAAGCTGCTTTTACTGTCTGCTCTATATCTTTTTCGGTATGCGCAAGCGACATGAAGCCTGCTTCAAACTGAGACGGCGCAATATTGACGCCTCTCTTAAGCATTCCTGTAAAGAACCTTGCAAACCTTGCGGTGTCGGATGTCTTTGCAGTGTTGTAATCAAAAATATCTTTGTCAGTGAAATATGTGCAGAACATTGCGCCTGCCCTGTAGAACTTGGTTTTTACTCCTGTCTTCTTTGCCGCGTCAATAAGCCCTTTTTCAAGCATTGCACAGAGCTTTTCAAGTTTTTTATACGCCCCTTTCTGCGAAAGTATCTTCAAGGTCTCAATTCCCGCTGTCATGGCCAATGGATTCCCTGAAAGCGTGCCGGCCTGATAGACAGGGCCTTCAGGCGACACCATGGACATAATCTCCTTTTTGCCTCCGTATGCGCCTACAGGAAGCCCGCCTCCAATAACCTTGCCAAGACATGTCATGTCAGGCTTTATTTTGTAAAATTCCTGAGCGCCGCCGTACGCGACCCTGAAACCTGTCATGACCTCGTCAAATATCAGGACTATTCCGTATTTTGCGGTCAATTCCCGTAAGGTTTCCAAAAATCCCGGATGCGGAAGAACACAGCCTATATTCCCGACAACAGGCTCTATTATCACACATGCTATTGAGCTGCCTTCTTTCTCAAGCAGCGACTTCAATGCGCCCGCGTCATTAAAGGGAAGCGTTAGCGTGTTTTGCGCGTAGGATTCGGGAACTCCGGGACTGTCGGGAACTCCGAATGTCATTGCTCCGGAGCCTGCCTTAACAAGAAGCCCGTCAGCATGGCCGTGGTAACAGCCTTCAAATTTTATTATCTTATCCCTCTTGGTAAATCCCCTTGCGACTCTTATCGCGCTCATCGTAGCCTCTGTTCCGGAATTCACCATTCTGACCTTATCCATTGACGGATAAGCCTTAATAACAAGGTTTGCAAGCTCAATCTCAAGAGGGGTTGGAGCGCCGTAACTCGTGCCTTTTTCTGCTGCAGATTTGAGCGCTTTTACAACCTTCGGATGAGCATGGCCGAGTATGAGAGGCCCCCATGAAAGCACGTAATCAATGTATGAATTGCCGTCAACATCGTATATCTTTGAGCCTTTTGCTTTTGCTATGAAAATCGGGTTTCCGCCCACAGCCTTAAACGCCCTTACAGGGCTGTTCACGCCGCCGGGAATTACAGCCTTTGCCTGATTAAAATATCTCTGAGATTTCCGATAGGTTTTCATCTTCTGAAAGTGTTCAAAGTCTATCATGAAGATATTTTATATGTCAAACATCCCGTAGAGCAGAGCCTGCGGTTTCTGAATTATCATAGAGAGGCGTTCATTTGACTTTACGTATTTTTTTGGTTATCCTTTTGCATGGATTGGCTAATAAAATCTGGCATTATTATAGGTATTTTTTCATTTACAGTCATGCTCAATACGCCCTTCGGCTATCTCAGGGGAAAAGCAAAAAGATTTTCATTCAAATGGTTTCTTTATATACATCTGCCTATACCTTTTGTCCTGCTTGCGAGGATACTATCCAATGTTGACATGATGTACATACCCTTGTTTGTGTTGGCGGCAGTCATAGGCCAGATCTGGGGCGGAAAGCTGGAGTTTAAATCATGAAAGCCAATATCCTCATAAGCCCGCGCAAGATAGAGATCCGGGAGTTAAATATTCCGAAGCCGTCACGCGGAGAGATCCTTGTAAAGATCAAGGCAGCGCTCACATGCGGAACAGACCTTAAGGCCTTCAGCAGAGGGCATCACATAATCCCCATGCCGGGAGTATTCGGGCATGAATTCTCCGGAATAATTGCTGAAACAGGCAAAGGAGTTAAAAAATTCAGAAAAGGCAATGAGATAATGGCAGTCCACAGCGCGCCCTGCCTTAAGTGCAGATACTGCAAGAGAGGTCTTTTTAATATCTGTGAAAATATAATGGAAACAAAAGTGCTTGGCGCGTTCGCGGAGTATATATTGCTTCCGGAGCATATCGTAAAGCAGAATGTATTCCGCAAACCCAAAAACCTTTCATTTGAAGAAGCCGCATTCCTCGAGCCGCTTTCATGCGTTATACACGGCATGCAGGGATTGCCTATAAAAAAGGGCGACAGGGCGTTGATAATAGGCTCAGGGCCTATTGGGCTTCTTCATCTTCTTTTACTGAAAAATAAGGGCGCTGACGTGATAATTTCCGGCTTTGAGAAGAGGCGCCTTGCGCTTGCAAAAAAACTCGGAGCCGCAGCAGCAGTGACGCCTGATAACATTGAATCCGATGTAGAAAAATTCACCGGAGGATTGGGCGTGGACTATGTATTTGAATGCACAGGTCAGCCTGCCGTTTGGCAGTCGGCAGTATATTATGTAAGAAGAGGCGGGACTGTTATTCTCTTCGGCGGATGCAAGACAGGCACGACAGTGACTTATGACACGAGCAGGCTTCACTATGACGAGATAACATTAAAAGGAGTATTCCACTTTACGCCTGCTGATGTGAAAGAGGCTTTTAATCTCCTTAGGAAACGGAAGATTCCCGTATCAAAACTGATTTCAGGCAAATACCTTCTGGATGACACTGAAAAGGCATTCCTGAAACTCATGGAAGGCGAAGGCATAAAATACGCGATTATCCCGTAATCCGATAAATTAATGAAAGTCGCCAGGCTCTATAATTTCACCGATATAAGAATTGAAGACATCCCAATCCCTGAAATTGGCCCCGGAGACGCCCTCATAAAAACACATGCCTGCGGCATATGCTCAGGCGATGTGATGCCGTGGTATATAGAAAAAAAAGCCCCGCTTGTGATAGGACATGAGCCTTCAGGCGAGATAGTGGAAACAGGCAAGGACGTGAGTTCATTCAAAGCCGGAGACAGGGTTTTCACGCATCATCATGCGCCGTGTTTCACATGCAGGTTCTGCAAGCGCGGAGATTATGTTCAGTGCGAGACATGGAAAAAAACAAGGATAATTCCCGGCGGAATTTCGGAATACATCCTTATACCCCAGACAAATCTTGAAAACGACACGCTCACTCTTCCGCAGAGCCTGAGTTATGAGGACGGCACTTTGATAGAGCCGGCTGCGTGCGTTGTTAAAGCCCTGAAAAGGATTGGCATAAGACGCGGAGATATTGTCCTCATCATAGGGCTTGGGATTATGGGACAGATAAATATTATCCTTGCAAAAAAATACGGGGCAGGGAAAATCATTGCTGCCGACATGGTTCAATTCAGGCTGCAAAAGGCAAAAAAATTCGGCGCTGATAATGTTATTGATGTTTCAAAAGACAACCTCGTTGATGCTCTCAAAGAATTAACTAAAGGAGAAATGGCTGATGTTGTAATTGTGGGGCCAAACAGCGCTGATGCGATGAAGCAGGGCATAGAGTGCGCTGGCGCAGGAGGCAAAGTCTTATTCTTTACGCCTGCAAAACCCGAGGAAAAACTTATAATTGACCCGAATGAACTATATTTCAAAGATATAAATATTATTACAAGTTACTCCTGCGGGCCTACCGACACGGCAGACGCGCTTGAACTCATAGAAAGCGGAACAATAAGAGCAGAGAAGCTCATCACCCATAGATTCCCGATAGAAAAAACTGCCGAGGCATTCAGATTGACGGCAGAGGCAAAAGACTCGCTTAAGAGCGTGATTGTGTTTGAGGAGAAGTATTTGATTTAGTTTAGATGTAGTAGTTTAGACTTTTATTCCATAAGCCTTAATCTTTCTGTGAAGATTGCTTCTTTCCACATCCAGAATCTCTGCTGTCCTTGATATATTCCAGTTATTTTCTTCAAGTTTCTTTGCAATATAATCTTTTTCAAAGGCATCTCTTGCGTCCTTGAGGGTCTTGTATTTGAAATAGTCGGAGCCGCCGTGTTCAACCATAGGAATTAAGAGATTTTTTGCGTCTATCGTATTTGAAGTCGTCATTATGACAAGACGCTCTATCACATTCTTCAGTTCCCTTACATTCCCGGGCCAGTCGTATGATTGCAGGTGTCTTACGGCCTCGGGCAGTATCTTCCTCTGAGGCTTGCCGTATTCTGCTGCGAGGGAATCAAGAAAGTATTCAACAAGGGCAGGAATATCCTCTTTTCTCTCCTTCAAAGGCGGAATAACCAAAGGTATAACATTCAGCCTGAAAAAAAGGTCTTCCCTGAAGCTGCCTTTCTTTACTTCATCCCTGAGGTCTTTATTGGTGGCTGCAATTATCCTGACATCAACATTTATATTCTTGTTTCCTCCTACCCTCTGAAATTCCTGAGTCTCAATAACGCGCAGGACCTTTGCCTGCGTCTGGAGTGACATGTCGCCTATTTCATCAAGAAACAACGTCCCGCTGTCAGCGAGTTCAAATTTCCCGTTTTTCTTCTCAAAGGCGCCTGTGAAAGATCCCTTCTCATGACCGAAAAGCTCGCTCTCTATGAGTTCCTGCGGAATAGCCGCACAATTTACCTCAATAAAGGGCTTCTCTGCTCTCAGGCTTTTTTCATGCAGCAGCCTTGCAACTACCTCTTTGCCGGTGCCGCTCTCTCCGAATATCAGAACACGGCTGTTGCTCTTGGCTGCCATTTCCATCTGCTCACGCAAATCCCGTATCTTCTGTGATTCGCCCACAAGCCTCCATTTTTTCGTAAGGTTTTCCCTAAGCGCAATATTCTCTATTTCAAGAGTCCTTTTTTCAAGTGCTCTCTTTGAAACAAGCAACACTCTCTCAAGTGAAAGCGGTTTCTCAAGAAAATCATATGCGCCGGTCTGTGTGGCTTTAACTGCAAGTTCAATGCTCCCGTGCCCTGATATCATTATCACCGGCACATCGGGCTTCATAGCCTTTATCTCTTGCAGTGTTCTAATTCCATCCATGCCGGTAAGCCATATATCCAGAAAAACAAGATCCGGAGAAGCATCTCTAAGTATCTTTACAGCTTCTTCCCCGGAAGCGGCAGTCAAAATATCATAGCCTTCATCCTCCAGTATGCCTGACAGGCTTTCTCTTATGCCTTTCTCATCGTCTACTATAAGTATTACGGGTTTTGCCACTTGCTTCTCCTTCTAATTAAATATCTTTTATCGGCAGCTCTATTGTAAAGATTGTGCCCTTGGGGTTATTATCCCTCACCCTGATATAGCCCCTGTGTTCCATGACAATTTTATTTGCAATGGCCAGCCCCAACCCTGTGCCGTCCTTTTTTGTCGAGAAATAAGGAAGAAATATTTTATCTTTATCCTCTTCCTTCATTCCGGGACCATCGTCCGCAATATCCGTAAAAAACCTGTTTGCCGCCTTATCCATATGCACTTTAAGCTCTATATTACCACTATTGCCCATTGCCTGAAATGCATTGTCAAAGATATTAATCAGCACACGCTTGAACTGCTCCCCGTCTATTTCAACAGGCGGCATATCATCAGGCAATAAGACCTTTACATTAAATCCTTTATAATCCTTATAGAGTTCCAGCACTTCCTTTATCACAGCCGCGAGCTCCGTAGGTATCTTTTTTATCTCAGGCATCTTTCCAAACCTGGAGAATTCATCAACAAGCCTTTTAAGACTGTCAACCTCATTCACTATTGTCTTTGTGGAGCGTTCAAATATCTGGCCAAAATCCTTATCCTTCTGCTCCCATTTCTTCAGCATCCTTTCCGTTGAAAGCTTTATGGGCGTAAGCGGATTCTTTATCTCGTGAGCTATTCTCCTTGCAACCTCTTCCCACGCAATTGCCTTCTGAGCTTTTATGAGTTCGGTAAGGTCGTCAAACACTACCAGCAGCCCTATTGGTGTTGACGCCTTGTCTCTGAGGGTGGTAACAAAGACTCTCAGTATAAGCCTTTTGTCTCCGACCGTCACCCTCACATCTTTCTCTATGCCTTTCAGGTCTTTAATAATTATCCCGCTGATAAGGGCGTTAAGTTCTTCTGATGCGATTATTGCCGTCAGTTCCCTGTAGTTTTTATGAATAACATCTTCAGCCTTCACATTTAATATGGAACAAGCAGCTATATTCATGGTCAGTATCTTGCCATGCACATCAAGGAATACAACTCCCGAATTAATATTCGCAAGTATGTTCTCCATCCACAGCCTTTCCCTGTCGGATTTCACATAGGCCTTCTGCAGTGTTTCTTTCCCATCCCTCAATCCCGCCACCATATGATTGAACGAATTTATCAACAACCCTATCTCATCTTCCCTTCTGAGGTTGAGGCGGACATCAAGATTTCCTGATGCAACTTCCTCTGTGGCCTGCGCAAGGCTCTGTATGGGTTCAGTAATGCCCCTTGCAATCCTGAGAGCCACCCAGAGAGCCATGAACACAATAATCAAAGTAAAGAAGGCAAGTATCATGAGATAATTCATTTTCAAGGGCGCTTTCCATGACTCCCTGTTCAAATAGTCTTCGTATGCGCTTTTTACCTTTTCAACATTGACTGTGATATCTTTGGGCAGGGTGGTTTCAATAATTACAATGCCTGTCATTTTCTCTCTGTAATATTCGGGGATAACTGCCCTTATAATGTCTCCGCTTTCACCGGAAATAACCTCTGTCCCTTCTTTGCCGTCAAATGCTGATTTAATCGTCTCCGTAGGATTTTCAGGGCTTTTGTTCATGCGGACTACCCTGTAACCGGACGCATATTTCTCGCCTGACACAACTGTCTTTGCAAATTCCATTGCCCTCTGCCTTTCCATCTCGTAAACTGCCTTAGCGACATTAAGCGAACCGGCAAGAGGCTGCCTGAACTGAGGGGTCAGGAGCTTGTCTATGTAATTTGTAACAAGCCCGCTTGCCACAAAAAACAGGAGCGCTGCAGGTATGGAAGTAAGCACTACAAATATCACGACAATCTTTGTCTTGAACTTATAACCGAGAATTTTCTGTTTTCTCTCTATGTAAAGCTTTACGAGATTCTTTCCGACAAAAAATATCAGGGTCAGAAGAGCAATTATATTCAGGTTCAGAAGGACCAGAAGGATTACTATTGTCAAGACGGATACGGTTTCAAGCCTGATGTAATGAAGTTCAACAGCCGAAGCGGCAATGATAAAAATAAAAAAACTTAAGAACAGCAGCCCATTTCTGAGATTTTTCATTTCCCCTGCCCCACACTGAATTTTGCAGAGTCCTTGACTTTGGTGAATTCCTTTTCCGGCACAAAGAAAAACAAGTAACTTATAACTGGAGGAAGTTTCCTTAACCTGGACTCTACTGTTATCCTGATAAAATAACTGTCGGGCTCCAGCGCCCTTGTATTTGCAAGCTTGAGATCTCTGATGCTTACTGCCCATTTCAATAATGAATCAAGCTCATTAAATCTTTTTTCTATTATTGTCATGCCATCCGATGATGTCGCCACATACTCCTTCTTGACAGGATCAACCCGCAGCGTTTTAACTATATGCTTTCCCAGAACAAACTCATCCGGCCACATGCTCCATGTGCGAAACAGGTCTATATAAAACGTAATCTCTTTTGCTATCCCGTTTTTAAGATCCTGGACTTGTTTTTCATCAAATGCAAGCCCTGTTGTCACATATATCTCGTTGTTTATAATCTTCGTTTCCGGCCCTATTATCTCGGCAGCCCTTGTTATAAAAGGGAAAAGCAGCAAACAACCCCAAAAAAGTAAAAAACAAAAAGCAAAAATGTATCCCTTGCCTCTCAATTTAAACTTGACATCTCCCTTGAAAAAATTTATTTTCATTATAGCATAATAGAGAGTATAGAGTTGAAAGTTAAGAGTTGAGAGTTTTAAAAACTTTTAACTTTACACTTTTAACTTCTACAAGGAGGACTTATGGAATTCAAAGCCGTAAAGATGGATGTTCCTGAAAACTGCAACGTCATACTCGGACAGACGCATTTTATTAAAACCGCGGAAGACCTTTATGAAATTATGATGACAACAGTCCCGCATGCAAATTTTGGAATCGCATTCACCGAGGCGTCGGGCCCGTGCCTGATAAGGACAGAGGGTAACGACAGCAGTCTCATAGACGCCTGTGCCAAAAATCTCCAGGCGCTGGGCGCAGGGCATGTCTTCTGCATACTGATGCGAGGGGCCTATCCCATAAATGTCCTGAACCAGATTAAAGGCTGCCCTGAGGTGTGCGGGGTATTCTGCGCAACTGCTAATCCGGTTGAAGTTATTTTAGCCGTTGCATCTCAGGGTAACGGCATCGTGGGAGTTGTGGACGGTTTCCCGCCTAAAGGTATAGAGGCACCGGAAGACAAGGCGCACAGAAAAGAATTCTTAAGAAAGATTGGTTATAAACTGTAAGCCATGCGAATCAGCGGCAGGGCCAAAGACCCATTGTGTCCATTCTGCAGTGAACCTTTTGAGAGGCCGGCGGACATAAAGACCGGGCTTGGAAATGTTTTCACCGGCGGAAAATGTAAGTGCGGAGCAGCATACGTCTTTGACCGCTCAGGACATAATCTCGGTGAGGCTTACGTTGACGCCCTCGTATTCGCCTGTAACGGCGACTGGGAAACAGCATGGGCGCTGACACCTGACGTGGACTATCAAATAGAATCTTTTCACTATGACAGTGGAAGCCATCAATTAATAGAAAGCCTCAAGAAAGGCTTACGGACAAGCGAAAACCTCCTGTTCATTAAAGTTGCAGGTAAAGCGCATGGCAGCAGGGATTCAGCGGGTGGTAATGATAAATAAATATAATTAGCAAATAATTTTTTTTTATTTGACCGAATATGTTAAGATATTTTACTGTTTATAGTTCAATTTGCAATCTGATTGCCTTCAAATAATTTCTTTGTTTTGCAGGAAAGGTTTTTTGAGGGTTAAGATAGAATTGAGCGGGAGGTTTCTCCCTTGCTTATATTATCAACTATTTTCAACAAAAAAGGAGGACGTAAAAATGTCAATGATGGATTTTCAGGGGAAACAGATTGAGGTTGATGATGACGGATATATTATTAATCTTGACGACTGGACTAAGGAGCTTGCAGTGCATCTGGCGTCGCAGGACGGCATTACACTGTCGGATGCTCACTGGGAAGTCATTAACTTCCTGAGAGACTACTACAAGCAGTATCAGATTGCTCCGATGATAAAGATTCTCGTTAAAGAGATCGGAAAGGCTATGGGGCCTGAAAAAGGCAACACAAAGTACCTTTACGAACTTTATCCGGGCGGGCCTGCAAAACAGGCATGTAAGTATGCAGGGCTTCCAAAGCCAACTGGCTGCGTATAAGGAATTAAGGAAGTAAGAGGTCTTCCGCCTCTTACTTCTCTTTTTTATCTATTCAAGAAAACTAATAGTTATATTTGTGCGAGAGTTTAATCTCCACCGAGCCAAAGAGTTACCGGGAGGGAACAAAGCCGGACATGAGACTGAACAGCCTCTTAGCAGACAAAAAGGCTTCCATTCTGGAGAAATGGTTCGACGTAATAATAGAGACGTATCCTCCTGACACCTCAAGTTTCTTAAAGACGCAGAGTAACAGATTTGCTAACCCGATAGGTTCAACCATATCCAAGGGGATTGAAGATATCTTTGATGAACTTCTCAGAAACCTCAGTCTGCCCCGGGCAGAGGAAAAAACTTCAGAGTTTCTTGATAATATGGTTAGAGTAAGGGCTGTTCAGGATTTCACTGCCTCTCAGGCTGTTTCTTTTATCTTCCCGCTGAAGGGAATTATCAGGGAAGAACTCCGGGTTGAAATAGCTGAAAAAGAGTTGTCAGATGAGCTTTTGGCTTTTGAATCTGCAATAGACAATCTCGCACTTTCAGCGTTTGATATTTACATGAAGTGCCGGGAAAAGATTTACGAGATAAAGGCCAATGAAGTTAAAAGCATGACCTTCAGGCTATTACAAATGGCTAATCTGATAAATGACGCTGAAGGGCTTGAGCCTGCTCTCAAAGGAAACAATAATCTTAAAATAAAAAGAGGAGAGGTAAAGAAATGAGAATCCTATTTTCCTTTTTTGCTGTTATCGCTCTTGTTGTGTCTGCATACGCCGGAGTGAAGATAGCAAACCTTCAATTCCTTTTTGGAGTTGCTATCCCCTATATTGCAGTTGCAATATTTATTGTGGGGTTCATCTACCGCGTGCTGAAATGGGGAAACTCCCCGGTGCCGTTCCGCATACCTACAACATGCGGACAGCAGGAATCCCTGCCATGGATAAAACAGAATAAGATTGAAAACCCGTCAGGCATCACGGGCGTCATCGTCAGAATGGCGCTTGAAGTGCTCCTGTTCCGCTCGCTCTTCAGAAATTTAAAGACACAGCTTAATAACGGTAAGCTTGTGTATGGGGAGGCTAAGTGGCTCTGGCTGGCAGGTTTGGCGTTTCACTGGTCCTTCCTGATTATTTTTGTCAGGCACTTCAGGTTGTTCCTTGAGAATACCCCGTCTTTTTTGAAAATAATTGAGGGGCTTGACAGTTTTCTGCAGGTGGGCGTCCCCCTGCTTTACATGACAGATGTTGTTCTTCTCGCAGCCGTAACATACCTGTTTCTCAGAAGGGTCTTCATACCGCAGGTAAAATACATATCCCTTGCAGCCGATTATTTCCCGCTTTTTCTGATATTCGGCATAGCCGCATCAGGCGTGTTGATGAGATATTTCTACAAGGTGCATATCGTGGGCGTGAAAGAACTCGCTATGGGGCTTGTAAGCTTAAACCCTGTGATACCGCAGGGTATCGGCGTTATTTTTTACATCCATCTGTTCTTGATAAGCGTACTGCTTGCCTATTTCCCGTTGAGCAAGCTTATGCACATGGGCGGAGTATTCTTAAGCCCTACACGAAACATGGCAAACAACAGCCGTATGGCAAGGCATATAAATCCATGGAATTATCCGGTGCATGTCCACACATATGAGGAATATGAAAATGATTTCAGGGAAAAAATGAAAAAAGCCGGAATACCCGTAGAAAAGGAGTAACACATGGCAACAAAATTTACTGCAAAACCGGATGAGCTGTCAAAGATAGACTACAAGCCGCCTAAAAAAGGGTGGATGGACACCCCCGTTGAATTCAAAGATCACACATTCTGCTGGGGCGCAAAAGGCAAAAACCTCGCGGCAGTCGAATTCCCGAATGCGCGCGACTGGTCTCCTGCGGAGGAAGACTGGAAGCTGCCTGAAAACTGGCAGGAGATTGTCCTTGAAGGCATAAAGGAAAGATTAGGCAAATACCGTTCTTTCAAACTTTTCATGGACATATGCGTAAGGTGCGGTGCCTGTGCTGACAAATGTCATTTCTTCATAGGCGGAGGCGACCCGAAGAATATGCCGGTGCTCAGGGCAGAACTTCTCAGGTCTGTTTACAGGAAATATTTCACGGCATCAGGCAAAATGCTCGGGAAAGTTGCAGGTGCCAGAGAACTGACATTAGATGTCTTAAAAGAGATATGGTATTACTATTATCAGTGCACGGAATGCAGGCGCTGTTCAGTCTTCTGCCCGTACGGAATTGACCAGGCTGAAATAACTATGATGGGAAGAGAGCTTACGAACCTGCTTGGATTGAACACGGACTGGATTTCAGGGCCTGTTGCCAACTGCTATATGAAAGGCAACCACCTCGGCCTTGAGCCGCACACAATAACAAGCAGCATGGAATTCTTTCTTGACGATATAGAGACAATAACAGGAATAAGGGTTAAACCAACCTTCAACAGAAAAGGCGCTGAAATCCTGTTTGTAACCCCGTCCGGCGATCTCTTTGCCGACCCCGGCACTTATACTGCAATGGGATACCTCATGCTTTTTCATGAACTCGGGCTTGACTACACGTGGAGTACATATGCATCAGAAGGAGGAAACTTCGGATTATTTACGTCCAATGAGATGGCCAAGAGGCTCAACGCAAAGATTTATGCGGAGGCAAAGAGGCTTGGCGTAAAATGGATCATTGGGGGAGAGTGCGGCCATATGTGGAGGGTTGTAAATCAGTACATGGACACATGGAACGGCCCTGCTGATTTCCTTGAGGAGCCTGTTTCTCCTATAACAGGCACAAAATTTGAGAATGCAAGAGCTACAAAGATGGTTCATATAGCAGAATTCACCGCTGACCTTATCAAAAACGGGAAGTTAAAGCTGGATCCGGGCAGGAATGACCATCTAAAAGTCACATGGCACGACTCGTGCAATACGGCAAGAGGAATGGGGATTCTTGAGGAGCCGAGACATGTTCTTCGCAGCGTATGCAACCACTTCCATGAAATGCCTGAAGACACCATCAGGGAAAAGACCTTCTGCTGCGGCAGCGGCACAGGACTGAATGCATCTGAAAATATGGATCTCAGGATGAGAGGCGGATTCCCCAGAGCCAATGCCGTTAAATACGTCCGCGATAATCACGGCGTGAACATGCTTGCAAACATCTGCGCAATTGACAGGGCAACCCTGAAGGCATCAATGGAATACTGGGCGCCTGATGTAAGCGTGTGCGGCCTTCATGAGCTTGTCGGAAACGCGCTCGTAATGACAGGTGAGAAGGAAAGGACACAGGACTTGCGTCTTGAACCATTACCCGGGAAGGAGGCAACAGAGTAATGAAGATCTACAACGGAGGAAAAATACTTTTAGGCTTGATTGTCTTTGCCGCCCTCTTTGCATCTCCGTTCTATCTCAATATGGGCAAGGTCAGCGCTAAACCTGAACTTAAGATTGACACGCCTGAAATCCAGAAACTCAAGGACAAGAAATGCGTTGAACCCAAGGAATTCATGAGAGCGGAACACATGCAGGTGCTTAATAACTGGAGAGATGCCGTTGTGCGCGACGGAGACAGGAACCAGATAATCATCAGCGGTCAGAAATACGATAAGAGCCTTCAGAACGGATGCATGAAATGCCACTCTAATAAAAAAGATTTCTGTGATAAATGTCATAACTATGTGGCTGTAAAACCCTACTGCTGGGATTGCCATATCGCGCCAAAGGAGAACAAGTCATGAGCATGAACAGAAGAGATTTTTTAAAGATAGCCGGGATTTCTACAGCAGCCGGCATTGGAGGCACAGCGCTTGCGAGCGGTCTAAAGAAAGGCGTGCTGGAGGCTGCTCAGACCGCGCCTAATACCGAGGCTCTCGCAGGCAAGAGATGGGGCATAGCTATTGATATGAGCAAACTCAAATCAGATGAGAGCATCAAGAGAATTACAGAAGCCTGCCACCGCATTCACAATGTCCCGGACTTCAGCAATACAAAGGATGAGGTAAAGTGGATATGGACTGAAACCTTTGAGCATTCATTTCCCGGGCAGGAACATAAATTCATGCCTGAGGATATGAAACACAAGCCTTTCCTGCTGCTCTGCAATCACTGCGACAAACCTGCATGCGTAAGGGTCTGCCCTACGAAGGCAACATTCAAAAGAAGCGATGGTATAGTAATGCAGGACATGCACAGGTGCATCGGATGCAGATTCTGCATGGCAGCCTGCCCGTTTGGCGCAAGGAGCTTTAATTACAAAGACCCGAGGCTTGCCAAAAATCTTCAGGAATACATGAACCCTGAATTTCCGACAAGGACTATCGGTGTGGTGGAAAAATGTACTTTCTGCTATGAGAGGCTTTCAAAAGGGCTAAAACCTGCATGCGTGGATGAATCTAACGGAGCCCTGGTATTCGGCGATCTCGATGATCCAGCATCAGAAATCAGAAAAATTCTCGCTTCAAAACATACCATCAGGCGCAAACCTGAACTCGGAACAGAGCCGAACATCTTCTACATAATAGGAGGAAACGACTATGCTGTTGTGCCTGAAATCAAATAAACATTTAGCTCTGTTCGCAATAGGAGGTAACTTATAATGCTTGAAAAAGCTCTAAGCGGAAGCAAAAAATACTGGACATGGATTTTTATACTGCTTGTTTTCATAGGCATAGGAACCGTCAACTATCTCAGGCAGTTTCAGACAGGCCTTACAATAACAGGGCTCAGCAGGGATGTTTCATGGGGACTCTACATAGGGCAGTTCACATTCCTTGTCGGCGTAGCCGCATCAGGCGTAATGCTTGTTCTGCCATACTACCTGCACAATTTCAAGCAGTTCGCAAAAATAACAATACTCGGCGAGTTTCTGGCTGTATCAGCAGTCACAATGTGTATGCTGTTCATTTTTGTTGATATGGGCCAGCCGATGAGAGTTATGAATGTCTTGCTTTATCCGACTCCGAATTCTGTCATGTTCTGGGATGCAATGGTTTTGAGCGGTTATCTTGCCTTGAATATATTTATCGGATGGATTGTGCTTGGCTCGGACAAGAAAGGCATCGCTCCTCCAAAATGGATTAAACCTGTTATATACCTTTCAATTGCATGGGCGCCCTTAATCCACACAGTCACCGCATTTCTCTATGCGGGAATTCCGGGAAGGCACTTCTGGCTGACTGCAATTATGGCAGCCCGATTCCTTGCATCGGCATTTTCAGGAGGCCCGGCTCTGCTGATAATCCTGGCCCTTATTATCAGGAAGACAACTAAATTTGATCCCGGAAAAGAAGCTATACAAACGCTCGGGAAGATTGTCACATACTTTATGATAACAAATGTATTTTTCTTAGGGCTTGAGTTCTTCACTGCGTTCTACAGCAATATACCGGGGCACATGCATCCCTTCCAGTATCTCTTTGCAGGCATTGGGGAATACAACAAACTTGTGCCGCTAATGTGGACCTCGGTGATACTGGCGATTGCCTCAATTGCTCTTCTTATATTCCCTGCGGTGAGGAGGAATGAGTCAACCCTTGCAATAGCTTGCGCCATGGTCTTTATATCACTGTGGATTGACAAGGGATTCGGTTTAATCATCGGCGGATTTGTTCCGAATATGTTTGAGAAGGTAACAGAGTACTGGCCGACGCTTCCTGAGACACTGATTTCAATCGGGGTATGGGCAGTAGGATTTTTGGTATTAACAATACTCTACAAGATTGCAATAACAGTTAGGGAAGAAACAGCAGGAGTTGAGATAGAACACTGAAAGGACTCCTCGTAATGATTTCATCTAAGGGCTTCTTTGAATAAAAGAAGCCCTTTTTATTTCTTTATCCCGTGA
>QZJQ01000011.1 GCA_003599795.1 Nitrospiraceae bacterium | reverse complement strand
AAAATATGGATGTCCTCGTAAAAAAACTTATGGAAAATGGCAGAAGCCCGGACACGCCTGTTGCCGTGATAAGGTGGGGCACAAGACCTGACCAGAAGACCATAACAGGCACCCTGAGAGACATTGTTGACATTGTGAAGGAAAAAGATATAAAGCCGCCTGCTGTTATGGTTATCGGCGAAGTCGTGAAATTAAGAGAGAGGCTGATGTGGTACGAGAAAAAACCAATGTTCGGACACAGGGTGCTTGTGACAAGAGAGCATGCCGGAGGATTTGAGCCTCTTGAAGATTTGGGAGCGGAGATGATTGAGTTTCCGACCATAGAGATAGCGCCTCCGGAAAACTATGATGAGCTTGACAGCGCGATAAATAAGATTGAGGCGTATAACTGGATTATTTTTACGAGCGGCAACGGCGTGAAATATTTCCTTAAAAGGCTGATGGAAAAAGATAAAGACATCAGGGATTTGAAGGGCATAAAGATATGCGCGATTGGAACAAAGACAGCAGCGGAAATAAAAAGATACGGGATTAAGGTTGACTTAATACCGGAAGAATTTAATGCAGAGGGACTGATCAAAATAATACAAGGGTTCGAGGGTTCAAGGGTTCAAGGGTTGAAAGGAGTGAGACTTCTTCTTCCCCGCGCTGAGAAGGCAAGAGAGATTTTTCCTGAGAAGGTGAGAGAATCAGGAGGAGAGATTGACGTCCCTGCAGCTTACCGCGCGGTCAAGCCTGAGATGCACGGCAAACGGTTAAAGCGTTTTTTAAAGGAAGGGCGCATATCAGTTGCGACATTCACAAGCGCGTCAACATTCGACAACTTCATGGAGATTATGGGAGCAGATGCGGATGAGCTTCTCAGGGATGTTACGATTGCTGTTATAGGGCCTGTGACTGCAAGGGCCGTTGAAAAGGCAGGGCTCAAAGTTGAGATTATGCCTGAGACTGCAACAATCGAGGCGATGGTTGAAGATATTATAAAATGGGCGGCAAAGAGGCAGGCTGCCGTATAAGGATTCACGCGCAACTGGACTGCCTGTTTTATGAAATGGTATCATAACAAATATAGTTTCTTTGTCTGATACTTTTAAACTCTTCACTTTTAAATTTTAACTTTTGTTGACAGCCCCCTTAGCTCAGTAGGATAGAGCACAGGTTTCCTAAACCTGGGGTCGCAAGTTCGATTCTTGCAGGGGGCACTTTAATTTATGAAAAAACAAGTCAAGTATCTCCAGAATTTATTTTATGACATGATGAATGACTACGGCAGGGTTTTTGTCGTGATCAAGCAGTCTGAACGCACTATGATAGGGAATAGGGGTTTTACTGACGAAGAAAAAGAAAACGGGCTTGTGCTGGCATTTAACAGCAAAAACTATAAAACCCTTCAGTGGACCGAAGACGGAAGCATAGTTACAACGCTCGGATTCGGCTCTAACAATAAAGTGGAGAACTGTTTTTTGCATTCCGATGACATAATCTCCGTGTATTCTCCCGATGCGAAGATAAAATTTGACAGGTGGGATATGATGGAAACTAAAGATGCTCTGTCAGAGCCCCAAAAAATCCGGAACGATAAAAAAGATGCTGTGACCAAAGGGAAGATAGTTTCACTGGACAGTTTCAGAAAAATAAAACCCTGAGAGTTGATTTTTATGCAGGAAGGTTATAGCATTTTATCAGTATGGCAAAGAAAGTTTTAATTGTTGATGATGAAAAAGATATTGTTGAGCTTATAGCATATAATCTCAAAAAAGAAGGTTTTGCTGCAGATTCGGCTCCGGATGGCGAAACAGCCCTCGCAAAGATAAAGAAAGGCAATTATGACATTGTAATCCTTGACCTCATGCTTCCTGGGCTTCAGGGCATTGAACTTTGCAGAATTCTGAGAAATGATCCTGCAACATCTTCTCTCCCTGTTATAATGCTCACCGCAAAAGGAGAAGAAGTTGACAAGGTTGTCGGACTTGAGATGGGCGCAGACGACTACATTACAAAACCCTTCAGTCCCAGAGAGCTTGTAGCAAGGATTAACGCTGTTCTCAGGAGGGCGGAAGAAAGGCCTGCATCAGCCCGCATAATAAAAGAAGGCGGCCTCGTTATAGACAAAGATGCGTATGCCGTAACCAGCAAAGGCATCCAAATTAAACTGAGCGCTACGGAATTCAGGCTTCTTCTTTATCTCGTTGAAAGAAAGGGCAGGGTTTTTAACCGCGAACAACTTCTCAATGCGGTCTGGAGCGATGAGGCATTCGTTGAGCCGAGAACAGTGGATGTGCATATAAGAAGGCTGCGAGCGCAGATTGAGGAAAATCCTTCAAGTCCCCGCTATATCAAGACCATGCGCGGCGCCGGTTATTTTTTTGACGGCAAGCAATGAAACGCGTCCTCTTTAGAAGGATTCTGCTTTCATATATTATTATAGCCCCTCTGCTTTTTATCCCTCTTGAAATATACCTCTCGCAGGTTATTAAGGATAATCATATTTCAAAGCTGAAAGAAAGCCTGGGAATTCAGGCCGCTCTGATTGCTGACGAGATACCACGGTATTCCAAGGACAGTCTGGATGATTTCTGCAGGCGGTATAAGGAAAAGACAGGCGCAAGGATAACGGTTATTGCGAGCGATGGGAAAGTAATCGGAGATTCTGATGAGTTATCAGGGAAGATGGAAAACCATCTTGACAGGCCTGAGATTCAAGAAGCGGCAGTTAGCAATACCGGCAGTTCCATACATTTCAGCAGAACAGTGAAGAAAGATTTTTTCTATTTCGCCGTTTTACTGTATGAAAAAAATAATAAAGGCTTCCTAAGGCTTGCCGTACCGCTGCACGATATGGAAAAGGCAATCGCTTCCCTGCGGATGCGCATAGCTATAGCATCAATTGTCACCCTGCTTGCGGCTATTCTGACAGGCCTTTTGCAGGCACGGAGGGTTACGAAATCAATTGAAGAGATTGCGGCTTTTTCAAGAGAAGTCACAGCAGGCGATTTCAAGACAAGACTGTTTCTTAAGGAAAAGGGAGAAATCGGAGAACTCGCAAAAAATATAAATGCTATGGCGCATGAACTCAAGAAGCGGCTTGAGCGGAGCAATGAGGACAGGCACAAGATGGAAGAGCTTTTGAAAAATATGCCTGATGGCTTTGTGCTTTTAGACGCCAGGGGCAAGGTGTTGATCTGTAATCCTGCTGCAAAAAAAGTTTTCGGGATTGAGCGTGATATAGAGGGTTGGCCTCTGCCGGAGGTAATCAGAAATGTCGGGTTAACCGATATCATGAAAAAGGTTGCGGATAAGGAAGAATCTGTTGTGCAGGAAATGGAGATTGCATATCCAAAGGAACTTTATCTCATGGCAACAGCAGCGCCGTTTTATTATCCGCCAGGGAGCGAGAATGTGTCGGGCGTCATGCTGTCGTTTCATGACATTACAAGGCTGAAGCAGCTTGAGGACATGAGAAGGGATTTTGTGGCAAATGTATCCCATGAAATAAAAACTCCCATTACGGCAATAAAGGGGTTTGCCGAGACATTGCTCGGAGGCGCAATTGATGATAAGGAGAACGCCTCGAGGTTTTTACAGACAATTAAAAATCACAGCGAACGCCTGAATTCGCTCGTTGAAGACCTGCTTACGCTTTCAAGAATAGAACTCGGAGATATAAAAATAGAGAAAACAGCAGTCAGGCTTGACGATGTTATTGATACGGTCTTTACTACATTGCGGAACAAGGCTGAGATAAAGGGCATTTATTTGAAAAAGGAGATGCCTGAAAATCTTTGCGAGATAAAAGCGGACAGAAATCGTTTGACCCAGATACTTCTTAATCTTGTGGATAACGGTATAAAGTTTACGGAAACGGGAGGAGTGACTGTAAAAGTTAAAAGTGATTCTGAACTCTTAACTCTAAACTCTCAACTCCGAAATCTCATAGAGATTTCGGTTGAGGATACCGGCATAGGCATTCCGCAAAAGCATCTGTCCCGCCTTGGTGAAAGGTTTTACAGGGTTGACAGTTCCCGCTCAAGGGAACTCGGCGGAACAGGGTTGGGACTTGCGATAGTGAAGCATCTTGTAAAGGCGCAGGGATGGGAAATGAAAATAGAGATCACGCCAGCTAAAGGAACAAGAGTGAACATAATAATACCTGCAGAAATAAATCAATAATCAAATCTCAATATTCCCTGAAGCTAAAATTTAACCTCCCCTTAATAATCCTGTAACATCTCTTTGTTATGCTCAAATAAAAAAGGAGGTGAGTGAGATGGATAGCTTAATAGCAAATGAGATGGATAGCTTAACAGCAAAAATGGTAATGGACTCGGCTTTACAATACAAGCAAATGGTAATGGACGTAGAGACGCTATGCCCCTACTGTCACACCGAAGCTGATGTTTGCAAGGCATCTATTACGGCCCTCAGTTTGGGGAAACTGGTAAGGTCAAGTTACTGCGAAAACGAAAACTATGACAACTGTGCGCTTTTTCTGGCAAAGAACTTAAGGAGGAGATAGCATATTATGGAAATATTGCAGGCTGAATCACCCTCGGTCGGGAAACTGATTACATCCAGCGAATGCGCGACGCCGTATACCAGCGTTCAGCGCATAGCTGATAATTTCTTTAACTCTGCGCATCTGGATGCGGTAGCGCTTGTTGAAGGCAGGGAACCAATAGGGCTTGTCACAAGGCCAAAACTCCTTTTCACATTGTTCAAAAGATTTGGATTTGAACTGTATGGAAGAAAACCGGTTATAACAATAGCTGATATAGAACCACTCACAATACACGAAGACGAAAGACTTGATGTAGCCATAGACAAGGCGCTCGACAGACCTGCTGAGGACATCTATGATGAGATTATAGTGGTGGATGATGACGGTTACTATAAAGGGCTTATCTCTGTAAAACATATGGTGATACAGCAGAGCAATGCTCTTGCAAACAGCATGGTACAGAAGGAGATTGCAGAGACACGCATAGAAGAACTTGAAAATATCGAGAAGATAAAATCTCAGTTCATCGCAAATGTCACCCACGAACTCAGATCTCCCGTGAATGCCATTATCGGACTTGCCGAACTCATGAAGATGTCGTGCGAAAAGGGATATATAGATCAGGTGAAGGACAGGCTGACACTCATAATGTCCGGCGCTACGCACCTTAGGGCCATCATAACCAATATACTCGACCTGTCGAAGATCGAGGCAGGAAAGATGGAAATCATCTATGAAAACTTTGACCTGATGAGAATAGTCAGGGAGGTCGCCGAGACCACAAAGGTGCTCCTCGGCGCTAAACCTGTGGCTGTCACAGTGAACTCGGAAATGCAGAGCCTTCAAATCGTGTCAGACCCTGTTAAGATTAAACAGATATTGACTAACCTCATGGGCAATGCCGCGAAATTTACGGATAGGGGCAAAATCATGCTCTCAGTCGCCGAATCGGACGATAAATTGAATATCCGGGTTACGGACACAGGGATCGGAATAAGAAAGGAGGATATGGAAAGACTTTTTACTGCCTTCAGCCAAGTGGGAGATGCTGCGACTAAACGTCACGAAGGGACCGGCCTTGGGCTGACGATCACAAAAAATCTTCTGGACATGCTTGGGGGCGATATCGCCTTAAATAGCGAATTCGGACAGGGGACAACCTTTGAGGTGACCCTCCCGATAAAAAATAACAATTTAAACGCATAGGAGAAAAAAGATGAAGAAAACAGGCAAAAAGATACTCGTCATTGATGACGACAAGAAACATCTGATCTCGGTAAAGGAAATTCTCGAAAGCGAGGGGCATTATGTATATACACATGATCAGGCATTCGGCTCAACGGCATTGGCAAAAACACTCACTCCTGACCTTATCCTTCTCGATGTCAATATGCCCGGACTCTCAGGCGATGGACTTTCCAAGATAATGCGCGCGCATTCTGATATAAGAGATATACCCATTGTCTTTTATTCATCGAACGATGAGGACAGTCTCAGAGAGATGGTGCGGTTCCATCAGGTAAAGGGATACATATGCAAGGGTGATATCTACGGCCTTCGGGAAAAGGTGGCATTATATCTGAATCCATAGAGCAGCAAGTCTTTGTTTAAGCCGGTTCTCCGGAACATCATTAGGGGGAAAAATCTATGCAACCCTGTGTAGGGCTGAAGAAAGAATATTATGAAGCCCAGAGCGCAATTGAGAGGCATAATATGCTTGAACTGCTTGATAGCAATTCCCTTACAACCTATTTTCAGACTATATTCTCCTCAAGGGACGGCGCAGTTTACGGTTATGAGGCATTGACCCGGATAAAGGAAGATAAAGGAACTGCCAACATCGGGGATTTGTTTAAAACTGCAATAATGACCGATACCATATCTTCCCTCGATGTGCGGTGTAGAGAGAATGCTATTAGGCTGGCGTCATCTCTTGGCATAAACCAGGATGGCGCATATCTATTTCTTAATATATGTCCGGAAACATTGATGGATCCTGCGCACAGAGATGGAATAATAGATGAACTTGTAGAAGAAGCTGGTTTATCAAAAGACAGAATCATCATTGAGATAACAGAAGAAAGCGCAGTTAAGAACCATAGCCTTTTTAATAAAGCGATAGAGCGGTATAGGGACAAAGGTTACAAGATTGCCATTGATGACTTTGGATCCGGCTATGGCGGTTTAAAGATGCTATCCATTATCGAACCGGACTTTGTAAAGATAGACCGATATTTTATATCCAATATAGACAAGGCGCTTGTAAAATTCAACCTCGTAGATTGCATTACAACAGCGTGCCACAGAATTGGCATAAATGTTATAGCTGAGGGAATAGAGAGGGAAGAGGAGCTTAAAGTAGTCTTGGGTATGGGCATAGGATTTCTTCAGGGATATTATATGGGTAAGCCCTCTCCTGCGCTTAACAGAGACAACGCGGTAATCCCAATATCTTACGGCAAAAAAACACCCTCGTATATAACAGACGGCGAGCAGCGCTTTATTGGCGACATTGCCAACAAAGTGGAACCCATTCCTCCGTCAGCAGATATTATGGTTGCCCTTAACAGGTTTATTAGAGACCCTGAACTCAGAGGTTTGCCTGTTGTTGAAGGTGACAGAGTCATGGGCGTGCTGTGCAGAAACAGGTTCTTAGAAAATCAAATTTTACGCAAATACGGCTATGGTATAGCCCTTAATGCTTATAGAAAGATAGTCCACCTCATGGAGCAGCCATCCCCGATGGTTGAGGCGAATACCATTATGGAAGATGCGGCACAGAGGATTCAATTAAGAAAATTTGAGTTCCTTTATGATGATATATGTGTTACAAAAAATGGTAAATATTATGGCACGGTGGCGGTAAATGTCCTGCTTGATGCCATAACCGAAAGAAACCTTACTCTGGCAAGGGGGGCTAACCCGCTTACAGGGCTTCCAGGGAATGAATCAATCCAAAGGGAGATAAATAAAAGGCTTTCTAAGAATATACACTTTGATGTTTGTTACATAGACCTTGACAATTTCAAGCCGTACAACGACCACTATGGATTTGAAAAAGGTGATTGTGTTATAAAAAACTTTGCCGCCGTAATACAGAATGCCATATCTGATATGGCATATAATTCCGGCTTTGCCGGACATATCGGCGGTGATGATTTCATATTGATTGCCGGCCCGCAGGCCTCAATTTCCATATGCGAGAAGATAATATCGAATTTTAAGACGAATCTGATAGAATTCCACGGCGTCGAGGATTATAAAAGGGGGTTTTATAGCGCTAAAAACAGGAGAGGCGAAGAGGAGAGATTTGAACTTCTGTCAATTTCCATAGGCATTGCAAGCACAGCGGCGCATAAAATAGAGTCCTATGCCCACCTTGCATCTATTGCAACAGAGATAAAAAAGCTGGCAAAGATGCAAAAGGGCTCATCCATAGTTAGAGACAGAAGGATAATGGAATGACCATGCCTACAGTGAAAAAGGATTACGACATCCGTGAATGCGATGAGTTAATTAAACAAGTCAGATACTTAGGAGGAGGTGAAGTTATGTGTCCGCATTTACTAAAATGGATAGTCTCGTCCTGCAAGGGCGCAGTCAGTCCATATTTCCCAAGCCTCTTTGAGCTTGAGGAATATTGTAAGACAAAGAGCTATAAGAGGTGTCCTTTTTACTTTAAGCAAACTATTGATAAAGAGGAATTTAAAGACCTGATTTTTGCGTAGCTGAAAGATACCAGCAGCGGCAGTTTTTCTTTAAAAGGTAATGCTTCTGTAATATTGCTGTAACATTATATTGTTAGACTTTATTAATGTTGATTGTTTTATTAAGTCTAATACTTGCTGTAGGAGTTGTAATTTTGCTTATAGAGAGCGGACCTAATCTTTTTATGTTTCAACTTATAGAGAAGATATTTGGCAGCAAAGGAAAGGGAGGTGAAAAGCCGGATAATAAGAAGTAAAATCAGTGAAAGAGCGAGCTAAGAATTTGCAAGAAGAGAGTATTCTGAAAATAAAAGGAGGATGAAAGATGTTTAAAAAGTTTGTTCTGAGTATGATTGCCATAATAATTATGGCAACGGTTAATGTAGTTGTCGCAGGCGCAGATGACAAAATTATCAAGATTGACGGCTCAAGCACAGTCTATCCCATAACAGAGGCTGTTGCCGAGGAGTTTCAGAAGGCAAAAAGAGGCGCAGTGAAGGTCACTGTCGGCATTTCAGGGACAGGAGGCGGCTTCAAGAAGTTCTGCAGGGGAGAAACAGACATATCAGACGCATCAAGGCCTATACTCAAAAAAGAGATGGATGTATGCAAGGAACACGGCATCAAGTATGTCGAGCTGCCGGTGGCATTTGATGCCCTGACCGTCGTAATCAATCCCAAGAACGACTGGATCAGGAGCATGACTGTGGAAGAGCTCAAGAAGATGTGGGAGCCAGCGGCCCAGGGCAAGGTCATGAAGTGGAGCGATGTTAACCCCAAGTGGCCGAACCATAAGCTATCGATGTTCGGACCGGGCGCCGATTCGGGCACGTTCGACTACTTCACCGACGCCATCAACGGCAAGGAAAAGGCCTCGCGCGGCGACTTTACCGCGAGCGAGGACGACAACGTGCTGGTGCAGGGCGTGGCGCATGACAAGTACGCCATCGGCTATTTCGGCTTGGCCTATTACGTGGAAAACAAGGACAAGCTGAAGGCGGTGCCGATAGTCAACAAGGGCACCACCAAGGCGGTTTCTCCGTCACTCGCGACTGTGATGGATGGCACCTACCAGCCGCTTGCGCGTCCGATCTTCATCTACGTGGCTGAGAAGGCCCTGACTAAGCCCGAGGTCAAGGAGTTCGTGACCTATTACCTAAGCAACGCTGCCAAGCTGACCAAGCAAGTCGGGTACGTGCCGCTCTCCAAGGCGCACTATGACCAGGCGATGAAGAACTTCAACGGCAAGAAACTGGGCACGGGCTTCGGCGGCAAGAACGAAGTCGGCGTCCGGGTGGACGAGCTGCTCAAGCGCGAGAGCCATCTGTAAGCCTTGGCCGTACTGCGTAGTGAAGAAGAAGCACGGTACGGTGTTCGGCGGCGATGAGAGAGTAGGCATGAAGATAGAGGAGTTGCTTAAACTGAAAGAAAAGAGAAAATAACGACTCTGGGGGGAGGCTAATTGCCTGCCCCCTTTTTTGCACATTCCTTTTTAACAGAACTGTAATGTCTCTGTAACATTCCTGTAACAAAAAAATGAGATAATAATTTTCAGGATATGCCTCGGATGAAGAGAAAGCTGGCAAGAAAAATCAAAGAGGGCGCAATAGAAACAACTCTGTTTCTAAGCGCTCTCTCGTCTGTATTCATCACTATAAGCATTGTAGTTGTTCTGGCTTACGAATCTTTCGGTTTCTTTAAGGAAGTATCAATAAAAGAGTTTTTCACGGGAACACAGTGGACGCCTCTTTTTGCAAACCCCAAATTCGGGATTCTGCCATTGATTTCAGGAACGCTTTTAACTACATCCATAGCGCTCATAGTTGCGCTGCCGTTAGGACTAACTGTGACGGTCTATCTAAGCGAGTATGCGCCTCACAGGGTAAGGGAGGTAATAAAGCCCATTCTGGAACTCCTTGCGGCTGTGCCTACAGTTGTTTATGGCTATTTTGCGCTTCTTTTTTTAACACCGATACTCCAGAAATTCATACCTGACCTTTCGGGATTCAATGCATTAAGCCCGGGGATAATCATGGGAATAATGATAATCCCCTATGTAAGCTCTGTAAGTGAAGACGCAATGAAGGCTGTGCCCATGCATATAAGGGAAGGTTCTTACGCGATGGGCGCAACAAAACTTCAGACGGCATTCAAGGTTGTAATACCATCGGCATTCTCAGGCATAGCTGCGGCATTTATCATCGGAATATCGAGGGCTATCGGCGAGACGATGGTGGTTGCGATAGCAGCGGGGGGCATGCCCAATCTCACGGCAAACCCTCTGGAGCCGGTCCAGACATTGACTGCATATATAGTTCAGGTAAGCCTGGGGGACGCTCCGCACGGCACGGTTGAGTATAAAACGATATTCGCTGCCGGCATAACACTTTTTTTCATGACCCTTGGTTTTAATATTTTAGGTTTTTGGCTAAGGAAAAGGATACGGGAGGTGTATTAATGCAGAAGTCAAAGTCGGAACTACAAACTGAAATCAAGAAACGCATTGCTGTTATAAAGTTCTGGGATAGGGTATTCCTGATAATAGGATTGCTTTCCACTCTTGTGGGGCTTGTTCTGCTTTTTACGCTTATGGCTGATTTATTTGTTAACGGGTTCCCGCGGTTGAGCTATAAATTCCTCTCCTCTTTTCCGTCACGCTTCCCTGAAGAAGCTGGGATTCTCTCTGCGTGGGCGGGAAGCTTTCTTGTATTGCTTGTGACGGCCCTTGCTTCAATACCACTTGGCATTGCGGCAGGAATATACCTTGAGGAATATGCGAGGAAAAACTGGCTTACGGATATTATAGAGATTAATATCGCAAATCTCGCGGGTGTGCCTTCAATAGTTTATGGACTTCTCGCGCTGGGGTTGTTTGTTTATTTTTTTAAATTTGGAGAAAGCATCCTTACAGGAGGGCTTGCACTTGCGCTTCTCATTCTTCCTATGGTGATTATGGCGACAAGGGAAGCCATAAGGGCAATCCCTAACTCAATAAGAGAGGCATCTTATGCGCTCGGCGCAACAAAATGGCAGACTGTACAGTCCCACATAATTCCATATTCAACAGGCGGGATACTTACGGGAGTGATCATCGGGCTTTCAAGGGCAATAGGAGAGACTGCTCCGATAATAACAGTAGGTGCTTTGACATTCATTGCCTTTCTTCCGACCTCGCCGTTTTCTTCGGAATTCCCCTTCATATCATTCAAGTGGCTGTTTGACCCATTCACCGTCATGCCGATACAGATGTTTAACTGGGTATCAAGGCCTCAGCAGGAATTTCAGTTAAATGCAGCGGCAGCAGGAATAGTATTAATGATAATGACGTTGCTTATGAACGGGCTTGCAATTTATATCAGATACAGGTTCAGAAGGAAAATAAAATGGTAAAAGAATTAAAGGCCGAAGTAAAAAAACTTAATTTCTACTATGGCAGTCTTCATGCCTTGAAGGAGATTAACCTGCCGATAGAGCGCAGGAAAGTAACCGCACTTATCGGGCCTTCAGGCTGCGGGAAGACAACTTTTCTTAGATGTTTTAACCGCATGCACGACCTCTATCCTCATAACAGGTATGAGGGCGAGATTACACTCTATCCTGACAATATTAATATCATTTCTCCTGAGATAGATCCTATTGAGATAAGGATGCAGATAAGCATGGTTTTTCAAAAACCTAACCCGTTCCCAAAATCAATATATGAAAATGTTGCCTACGGGCTGAGGGTAAGAGGAGTCAGCAAGAGAGCGGTGCTTGACGAAAAAGTGGAAAAGTCGCTGAGAGGCGCTGCGCTCTGGGATGAGGTAAAGGACAGGCTTAATCACCTTGCGTTTGACCTTTCAGGAGGCCAGCAGCAGAGGCTATGCATAGCAAGGGCGCTTGCAACTGATCCAAGGATTCTCCTTTTTGATGAACCGACCTCTGCGCTTGATCCCACTGCAACTTCAAAGATAGAAGAGCTTATAATACAGCTTAAGGATGAGGTGACCATAATAATAGTAACTCATAATATGCAGCAGGCAGCGAGGGTTTCCGATTACACGGCATTCATGTATCTTGGCGAGATTGTAGAGTATGATAAGACTGACAGGATATTTACCGCGCCTTCAAATAAGCTTACAGAAGAATATATCACGGGAAGGTTTGGATAGGAGATAATATGGCAACTATATTTGAAAAAGAACTGACAGATTTAAAGGGAATGGTCTTAAAACTCGGTTCAATGGTGGAAAAGGCAATAAGCGACTCAATAAAATCACTTGTTGAAAGAAATTCAAAACTCGGGGCGGACGTTATAGACAAAGACCCGCAGGTAAATGCGCTTGATGTTGGGATAGATGAGGAATGCATAAGACTGATTGCCCTGAGGCAGCCGCGTGCAGGGGACCTGAGGCTGATAACAACAGCCATGAAGATTACAACCGACCTTGAGAGGATAGGCGATCTTGCCGTTGATGTATCCGAGAGAGCGTTAGAGCTGAACGAAGAGCCGCAGCTAAAACCATATATTGATATCCCGCGCATGGCGGAAATAGCACAGGGCATGGTAAGGGATGCGTTGGATGCATTTGTAAAGAGGGACTCAGCCTTGGCGCGCGAGGTGCTTGTGCGTGATGACCTTGTTGATAACCTTAATTGGCAGGTATTTAATGAGCTTTTATTTTTTATGATACAGGATCCCAAGACCGTCTCCAGGGCCGTGAAGATAACGTATGTATCAAAGTACATAGAAAGGATTGCTGACCATGCAACAAACATAGCGGAGATGGTTGTTTATCTTGTTGAAGGCAAGATTATAAGGCACATGGCTTTGCCAGAGGACACAAAGAAAAAATAAGATATTTAGAAGTTCAAGTCTGGATATAGTGTTTTCGCTCATTCTCGGGCTAAAGCCCTCCGAGGCTTTTGTCTCTTTATTTTTGTATAATACCTCTATGAATATCGGCAAAAGAAACCGCTTAAATACTATATCCAGACTGTTTTAATAAAATGACCATCTCTGACGAAAATAGGCGTCTTGAAGAATCAGATAAAAAATATCTCTGGCATCCATTCACGCAGATGAAGGACTGGCTTGAGGAAAAGCCGGTTATCATTTCCGAAGGCAGGGATTGTTTCATAAAAGACGTTTACGGCAGGTGGTATCTGGACGCTGTATCATCAATGTGGGTCAACATTCACGGCCACAAGAAAAAAGAGATTGATGACGCAATCAAAGAGCAGATAGACAGGATTTCGCATTCAACGCTCCTCGGCTCAAGCAATGTGCCGGCGATTAAATTAGCAGAAAAACTCATCAACATAATTCAGGGGTCAAGGGGTCAAGGGGTCAAGGGGTCAAGTAAAATAAAACCCTTGAAACCTCGAACCCTTGAAACCTCGAACCCTGTTGTTCTTAGTAAAGTTTTCTACTCTGACAACGGCTCAACTTCTGTTGAAATCGCGCTCAAGATGTCGTTTCAATACTGGATTCACAGAGGGGTAGAGGGGAAACATAGCTTCCTTTCCCTTAAAAATGCATACCATGGCGACACGCTCGGCGCTGTAAGCGTCGGCGGCATTGATATTTTCCATAAAACATTCAGGCCGCTTTTATTCAAGACGTATAACGCGCCTTCTCCATATTGTTACAAATGCGAACATGGGGAAACCTGTCCTGAATGCTCCTTGGCGTGCCTTGGCGAGATGGAAAATATATTGAGGCAGCATTCAAACGAAATAGCAGCAGTGATTATTGAGCCGTTGGTTCAGGCGGCAGGAGGGATGGTTGTATATCCGCAGGGGTATCTTAAAGGCGTGCGCGACTTATGCACGAAATATAATGTCCTGATGATTGCGGATGAGGTTGCAACAGGGTTCGGAAGAACAGGAAAGATGTTTGCCTGCGAGCATGAAGATGTGACGCCTGATATAATGTGCCTTTCAAAAGGCATAACAGGCGGTTATCTGCCGCTGGCAGTGACAATCGCCACAGATGAAATCTATAATGCGTTCCTTGGTGAATTCAAGGAGCTTAAAACATTCTTTCACGGCCATTCTTATACAGGCAATCCGCTTGCGTGCGCAGCAGCTCTTGCCTGCCTTGATATATTTGAGAAAGATGAAACACTGAAAAATCTCAAGCCAAAGATAGAAGTGCTTGAAAGATGGCTTAAGGAAATATCGGAACTTCCCCATGTAGGAGACGCGAGGAACAAAGGGCTTATGGCAGGGGTTGAGCTTGTAAAAGATAAAAATACAAAAGAGCCTTACGCATGGGAAGAAAAAATTGGATGGAAAGCTGCATATCATGCAAGGGATAACGGAGTTTTGCTGAGGCCGCTCGGGAATGTGATTGTGATAATGCCGCCTCTAAGCATAAGCATTGAAAATCTTAAGCAGATGCTTAATGTAATCAAAGATGTAATCGTTGCTGTGACATAATGACTGTAATAAGCGACAATTTAGATTTGACTGGTTGGACACAAATAATATGTAAACTTAAGTTTTAGAACTTCTTAAAGTTATTATTTATTTGTAAAATAGATTCTATAAAAAATGCTGAAAGGAGCATGGCATGAAAAAGTTACTGAAATATTTTTTTGAAGGTCTTTTGTTTTTAGTACCGTTAGTTGTAACAATCTATGTGCTATATTTTGTTTTTGTAAAAATTGACAGTATATTCAGCTTTAAAATACCGGGAGTTGGTTTTATAATCACAATTTTGACTGTAACATTAGTAGGCTTTTTTGCATCGTATTTTTTGACAAGAAGTTTGGTGAATATAGTTGATAAGTTATTCAGCCGCATGCCGGTTGTAAAAATGATTTATACATCAATAAAAGACCTAATAGGTGCTTTTGTTGGCGAGAAAAAAAGTTTTAATAAGCCGGTTCTTGTTACTGTTTCGCCTGGAAGCAATATTAAGGTTATCGGTTTTGTTACGCGGGAAAATTTGGACAACATGGGGCTGGCCGGTGCTGTCGCCGTTTATCTTCCACAATCATATAATTTTGCTGGGAATCTTATAATAGTGCCAAAGGAGCAGGTTGCTCCTTTTAATTTCGAGAGTGGGCAAGCTATGGCATTTATTGTGTCTGGCGGAATAACTGCCTGATAAGGCTGCTCTAAAATTATTTAACCTTAGATATGAAACTACAGTGAATCTATTCAAGAAAAATAAATTTGGGAAACTTTTTAAAGAGCGCTTTTTCCTCCGTTTTCATATGTCACTTATTCTTATTGCAACCTTTCTTTCAGGTCTTCTGTTGACAAAAATTCTTTTGTTTCTGCATGTTGAAAAAATGGTTATAAGGTATCCTTTAGCCGTGCTTTTTGCCTATCTTTCATTTTTTGTATTTATAAAGATTTGGCTTTGGTATGTGTCCGCTTCAAGCAAGAGTAATATCGTTGAAACAGCAGGCGATGTGACAGGCAATGTAGTGGATGTCCCAAGTCTTCCTACTGGAGAATCATCTGTCAATGTGGAACCCTTTAGTTCCGGTGGTGGTAATTTTGGTGGAGGCGGGGCTTCCAACACATTTGAACAGATAGACGGTGCTGCTTATGAGCCATCAAATGAAATCTTAAATTCAGCTGGCAGTATAGCCGATAGTAGTGGAAGTGATGCTGTTACAGAAGTTGCATCAGGCGTGGCAGATTTTGATGAAGGCGGAATAATATTGATAATATTAGGATTGATTTTAGCTGTCATTTTTGGAGCTGGAATTTATCTGCTCTACCAGGCTCCTGTAATTCTTGCAGAAGTTGCATTTGATTTTCTACTTGCTACAAGCCTTATAAAAAGCTCAAAGAAGATAGACAGCCCTGACTGGGCAGGAAGTGTTTTTCGTGCTACATGGATTCCGTTTTTATTGGTTCTTGTTATTACATTAGGATTTGCCCTATTTGTTAGTTCCATTTACCCTGAGGCAACAAGACTTTCAGATGTTTTAAAAAGATGCTGATTTGTCTATTTCTGTTTTGAATCTGCTTCACTGTTAGAAGTCCGAGGCCAAAAAGCTCTATATTAGCGGTGTATAATGCTGTGAGTTTTATAGGATTCTGAGGAAAAGCATCTCAAAAGGGGTACAGATTTTAGGATGCTTGAGATTGTTCAGTAATAGCCTTGTTCCGGTTTTATGCCGATTGAGGCAAGCCACTCCGTGATTGTCTTTCTCATTGCACCTGCATTAAGCGCAAACCATTTCTTTTTATATTCAGGAAAAATGGAGAGTGTTTTTTTGAACCTGCTGAACGAGTCATGGCTGTTGAGAGCGTCTGAGAGCTCGTCATGCGGTCTGAGTTCATCAATCCCCTCCGTGAATTTTTTCATGAGAGCATATACTTCCTTAGACTCGCGTTCCGGAATCCTGACATATCTTTGCTTTTCAGAGAATATTCTTATTGCAAGCTCTACTTCATCTTCAATCCACTCAGGCATGTCATACGCTTCAAGAGAAGATTCATCAATCAGTTCATCGCCTTTGTAAAGACTGCCCTTTACCCTCTCAAGCGCATCAACGGAGATTGTTACAACACTGCCAGTCTCAATATCAAGAAAGTAGTCAAATGCATCCCTTGAGACATCTTCCATTGCCTTCTGGATTTCATTGAAATCTATCTTTAGGAGTTTCAAGTAATTTCAATTACTAAGCCGATTCATTCTCTTAGTTGTCCGTCCCCAAGCACTATAAACTTAGTGCAGGTGAGTTCTTCAAGCCCCATAGGCCCCCTTGCATGAATCTTATCCGTTGATATGCCTATCTCCGCTCCGAGGCCGAACTGATAACCGTCATTCAATCTTGTTGAGGCATTAACGAAAACAGCGGAGGAATCAACCTCACGCAGGAAGCGCATTGCCTTCTCATAATTCTCTGTTACAATTGAATCAGAATGAGCAGAGCCGTATTTTGCGATGTGCTCCATCGCCTCATCCATGTCCTTGACAACCCGCACATTCAAGATGAGGTCCAGATACTCCATATAAAAATCATCTTCTTTCATGACAGCTATGGACTTATCTGTCTTCCTTGTCTCAGGACATCCCTTAATGCTGACCTTTGCATCTTTAAACCTCTTAATCATTGAAGGAAGAAATTTCTTCGCAATCTTTTTATCAACAAGCATCGTCTCCATAGCGTTGCAGGTGCCGGGCCTCTGGACTTTTGCATTAAAGCATATATCCTCAGCCATTTTAAGGTCAGCATTCCTGTCAACAAACACATGACACACGCCCTTATAATGTTTAAGCACAGGGATTCTTGAATTGGCCGTGACTGTTCTTATCAGCCCCTCGCCGCCGCGCGGGATTATGAGGTCAATAATCCCCTCAAGTTTAAGCATCTCCATCACTGCTTCTCTTTCAGGAATGTCAATGAAGGTTATTGCGTTTTCATCAAGCCCTGCCGTCTTTGCGGCATCTCTAAGTATTTTTACAATCGCCTTATTTGAATTTATCGCCTCTGAGCCTCCGCGCAGAATTACTGCATTTCCTGCCTTTAAGCAGAGGCTTGTCGCATCTGCCGTAACATTAGGCCTTGATTCATAGATGATTCCGATAACTCCGATAGGCACGCGCATTTTCCCGACAACCATGCCATTGGGCCTCTGCCACATCTTTATCACTTCTCCCACAGGGTCCGGAAGCGCTGCAACCTCAATCAATCCCTGAGCCATCTCATTTATGCGTTTGTCATTCAGGGCAAGCCTGTCTATCATAGCTTTTGAGAGGCCCTTTTTCTCTGCAAAGGCAATGTCTTTTTTGTTTTCCCTTATAAGTTCTGCTTTGCGTTTTTTAAGGGCAGCAGCCATCTTCAAAAGCGAGTTGTTCTTTTCTTTAGAGGACGCCTTTGCAAGCAGCCTTGCGCCTTCTTTGGCAGCCTTCGCCTTTTTCAGAACATAAGCCTTAATATCCATCTCTCCTCCGAAAATTAATAGTGCAGTTTAAGAAAATTTCTCAGCAGGTCTTTTCCGGCGTTTGTCAGTATTGACTCAGGATGAAACTGCACGCCTTCAACAATAAATTCCTTATGCCTTACTCCCATCACCTCATCCTGGTCAGTCCACGCGGTAATCTCAAGGCAGGAAGGCATAGTTTCCTTCTTTATTATCAGCGAGTGATACCGCGTTGCCTCAAACGGATTCGGAAGCCCTTCAAATATGGTTTTTCCGTCGTGATGTATCATGGACGTTTTCCCATGCATGAGCCTCGACGCCCTTATTATGTCTCCGCCGAATGCAGCGCCGATTGCCTGATGCCCTAAACACACTCCGAGAATAGGAATCCTGCCTGCAAAGTATTTTATTACATCAACAGAAACTCCTGCCTCTTTAGGAGTGCACGGCCCCGGAGAAATGACAATGCTTTTCGGCTTTAATTCTTCAATCTCCTTTATCGTAACCTTGTCATTCCTGAAAACCTTTATATGCTCTCCAAGCTCTCCAAGATGCTGGACGAGGTTATAGGTAAAGGAATCATAATTATCAATCATCAAAAGCATAGAATTCCTCTTAGGGAAAGCAGGATATGATATTTTAGCGGTTTTATTTTGCCGATATTCCTACAGTAAATTGCTGAATAACTATGAGGCAAAATACCTCGGAGTCCCGACTTGTCAGGGCGAGAATGAGCGAAGATATTATATCCTGCTTTAATATGCATACCTTAACCCAGCCCCTTCTCAGCCATCTCCACTGCCTTCATCATCCCCATTGCCTTATTAACAGTCTCAGTGTATTCCCTCTCAGGCACTGAATCCGCAACAATCCCCGCGCCAGCCTGAACATAAACCTTCCCGTCTTTTATTATAAGCGTTCTTATCGTAATGCATGTATCCATATTCCCCGAATAGCTGAAATATCCCACAGAGCCGGCATAAGGCCCTCTCTTTATAGGCTCAAGTTCATCTATAATCTCCATGGCCCGGACCTTCGGAGCGCCTGTAACAGTGCCTGCCGGAAAACACGCCCGAAGAACATCAAATGCATCAAGGCCTTTCTCAAGATTTCCCTCAACATTAGACACCATGTGCATCACATGGCTGTATCTTTCAACACTCATTAATTCTGTCACACTAACAGAGCCTTTTTCGGCAACCCTGCCTACATCATTTCTTCCGAGGTCCACGAGCATTATATGCTCTGCCATTTCCTTCGGGTCTTTTTTAAGCTCCTCTTCCAGAGCCCTATCCTCTGCCTCTGTTTCACCCCTTCTCCTTGTTCCGGCAATGGGCCTCAGGACAATTTTCTTATCCTCAACCCTGACAAGTATCTCAGGAGATGAACCGGCAATCTCTGTGTCTCCCGTGTCAATGTAATACATGTAAGGAGAGGGATTAATCACACGCAGCGCGCGGTAAACATCAAACGGGTCAACACCTGATTTTCTCTCAAATCTCTGCGAGAGCACAATCTGAAATATATCGCCTCCCGCAATATATTCTTTTGACTTAAGCACAGCCTCCTCAAAAGCCTCTTTAGTCTTAAAGCTTGAAGTGAATTTCTGTTTTATATTTTTGCCCCTTGACCCCTTGACCCCTCGAACCCTTGAACTCTTCAACTTTTTTGTTATTGCATCTATCTTCTCCACTGCCTCTTTATACGCCTTAGCAGGGCTTTTTCCGCCTACATGCACGTTAGAGACAATTTTTATCTTCTGCTTAAGGCTGTCAAATATGAGCATTGTGTCAGCAAGCATAAAGAACATATCAGGCAGGTCCATGCCGGGTTTTTTGCTGTCAGGAACACGCTCAAAAAATCTGACCATGTCATATCCCATATATCCGACCAAGCCGCCTGAAAATCTCGGAAGCCCGTGGACATCAACAGGCTTGTAAAGAGCTATCTCTTTTTTAAGCACATCCACAGGGTCGTCCGCTTCAAACACAACCGTTTTCTTGCCTTTTTCTTTTATCTCTATCTTCTTTCCCCTGCCTTTTATAACCTTTGACGGATTTGTTCCGAGGAAGGAATATCTGGCCCATTTCTCTCCTCCGACAACACTCTCAAGCAGGAAGGAAGGGCTTTTGCCGATCTTCAAAAATGCAGAGACAGGAGTGTCAAAATCAGCAAGGATTTCCCTATAGACAGGGATAAGATTTCCCTTTCCGCATAGAGACTTAAACTCTTTAAGGTCAGGATACAGCATATTGACAAACAAACCCTTTTTTCATTATTCTTGATAGTATAACTCATTAAGCAAACCTAAGTTAAGAGTTGAAAGTTAGAAGTTAAAAGTTAAGAGTTCTTTAAATCTTTAATTTTTCGTTTCCAATTTTTAACTTTAAACTTATAATTTTAAACTTCTCTTTTTATGCGGGAATAGCTCAGTGGTAGAGCACAACCTTGCCAAGGTTGGGGTCGCGGGTTCGAGCCCCGTTTCCCGCTCCATAATGCAAATTTTGTGAAACAAAATTTGTAGTTAGAAGTTAAAAGTGTAGAGTTATGAATTAAAGGAAAAAGAGAAGTGGGTTTTAACTTTTCACTTATCACTTTTAACTCTTAACTATTTTTATTGGCGGCGTACCCAAGTGGCTAAGGGGGAGGTCTGCAAAACCTTTATGCAGCGGTTCAAATCCGCTCGCCGCCTCCAAAATTTTCCGTATACTTCGCTCCCATTTAAAATTATCACTTGAAATTCTCGGTTAATGTGAGATAATAAATGCCATGCGGGCTAAGACAACTACATTTTGTCTGCTTATGTGCATTGCGCTTCTATCTTCAGGCTGCGCAAGCATCCTGTTAACAGGCGCAAGCGGCGGTGTTGCATATACGGTTACAAATGTCGCATATAAAACTGTGACTTTCCCATTTGAACAGGTAGGAGACGCAGTACATGCAGCTTTGAAAAGGATGGGGATAAAAGAGGCAGGAAAGAAAAAAATAGAAAACGGCGTGGAGATTTCAGCAACAACCGATAGATTGAAGATTTATATAGAGATTGAAAGAATTACTGGCAAGACAACGAAGATAAGCGTTGATGCGAAGAAAAATGTTGTTTGGAAAGACAGTGCAACAGCCACAGAGATAATAGAGCAGGTTGAAAAGATTCTGGAAGGGGGAAAGTGAAGCAGTGCCTTTACCTCATTGCCGCAATTGTTCTGCTTGTTGGTCTGGGCAGCGCAGTTTTGATTTATCTGACATCTGAGAGTGATTCAAGCAGTTCTCTCATAAGTGAATTTGAAGGCTCCAAGAGATTTAAGCATGATTTAGAACTCTATGGCGGAAAGTGGAATGTGGTTGCAAATGAGCTTATTAATTGGTTTGCAGGGCTATGGCAGGGAAAGACACTTGCATTTACAACAGCCTGCATTACCATTGTTATATCTTTTGGGTTTTTCCTTGCTGCAAGGCATCTGCCGCCTAACTTGAAGTCTGGCGAGCAGGACGAGAGAAATCAGAAAGCAGACTTTATTTTATGATATCTGTTCCCATATACTTCCTCAACGCCTCAGGAATCACAACGCTTCCGTCTTTTTGCATAGACTAAATTGACAATAGCATCAGGTTATCTATGCCCTTGAAATGTGCATCATTGCTAATAAAAGGCATCTTATGCTCAATGCAGATGGCTGCGATCCAGAGGTCATTTTCAGGAATAGGCGTGCCCTTCTTTTTAAGGGCTAATCTGCTCTTTGCATATATATTCGCTGTGGCTTCCGTTATCTCAAGAATATTTGCTCTCTGGATCAGTTTCTTATGTCTTGCAAGGTTCTCCTCAACATGCCTTGAGTTCAATGCACCAAAAATAAGTTCTCCGACTACAATTACCGGAAGATAGAACTCAGTATAGCTTGAAAGAAAAGATTCTATTGTCTTATCGCCATTCAGGAATTTTATTGCAATATCAGAATCAAGAGCGATTCTACCATGCATTAATATCGACCTTTTCAAATTCTTCTTTAACAATCTTCAGCATCTCTTTGGCGTCGCTGTCAGGCAGTATCCCGCAAAGCCCTTCAAGCGGATGTTTTTTCTTGGAAGGTTTTTCAAAAGTTATAGCAATCCTTTGATGCTTCTTCAGTCCTTTTATTGGATTAAGGGGACGAAGCACTCCATCTTCATAAATCGCTTCTATTGTCTTCGGCATTTTTACTCCCATCCTTTTTGGTTATTTTATCACATCACATCAAAAGCCTGCCTAAAATTACTTTATAACCTCCGCCCCCATGTAAGACCTCAATGCTTCCGGAATCACAACGCTTCCGTCTTTCTGCTGGTAGTTTTCAAGGATAGCAACAACAGTCCGTCCGATTGCGAGCGCAGAGCCGTTAAGCGTATGAACAAACTCTGTTCCTTTCTTCCCCTCGCGCTTGAATCTGATGTTCGCCCTTCTTGCCTGAAAGTCCTCAAAATTAGAACATGATGAAATCTCCCTGTATTTCTGCTGGCCCGGAAGCCAGACCTCAAGGTCATAAGTCTTTGCCGCTGAGAAACCAAGGTCTCCTGTACAGAGAGCAATAACCCTGTAAGGCAAGCCAAGCTTTTGAAGAATGTCCTCTGCGTCATTGGTAAGCTTCTCAAGCTCGCCGTATGAATCCTCAGGCTTCACAAATTTTACAATTTCAACCTTGTTGAATTGGTGTTGTCTTATCAAGCCTCTTGTATCTTTCCCGTACGAGCCTGCCTCGCGCCTGAAGCACGGAGTGTAAGCTGTGTAGTAGATAGGCAGATTGCTCTCGTTTAAAATTTCATCCCTGTGAATGTTTGTCACAGGAACCTCTGCTGTGGGAATGAGATAGAATTCAGGGTCTGCGATTTTAAATAGTTCCATCTCAAATTTCGGAAGCTGTCCAGTGCCTGTCATGGATTCGCGGTTAACAAGCAATGGCGGCAATGTTTCTTTATATCCCTTAGAAGTATTCAGGTCCAGCATGAAGTTCATCAGCGCCCTTTCAAGTTTTGCGCCCATCCCTTTCATCAATGAAAATCTTGCGCCTGCAATCTTTGAGGCCCTGTCAAAATCTATGATGTCAAGATTCGCCGCAATGTCCCAGTGATTCAACGGAGGAAAATCAAATTTCTTCGGTGCGCTCCATTTTTTTATCTCAACATTTCCTGTCTCGTCTTTTCCAACAGGGACTGATTCGTGAGGGATATTCGGGATAACTAAGAGCTCCTGCCTTGCCTCTTCCTCCAATACCTTAAGGCGTTCTTCTTTTTCAGTTATGAAGTCAGATATGTTTTTTGCTTCCGCTAAGACTGAACCAGCGTCTTTCTTTTCTCTCTTTATCTTTGCTATCTCCTGTGAGACTTTATTCCTCTGCTCTCTTTTCTCTTCAATGGTTTTGAGAAGTTCCCTGCGTTCATTTTCTATTTTCAGAAACTTGTCAAGCATGGAGAGGCCGTAGTTTCTCTTCTTGAGCGCCTCTTCCACTCTTGCGGTATTCTCTCTCACAATCTTTACGTCAAGCATGTTTTCTCCTCGCAATGACAGTGTCTGATTATTGTGTATAATATATCGTAATGAGGCATAAAAGTGAAGCGGTGATTTTTCCGGGATTATTTGCAGAGAATATTTTTTTATTCAAGGGTCAAAAAATTCTTGACAAAAATTTCACGTTGCTGTAATTTATTTAACTTAAGAGAGCAATGAAGCTCTTTAGATTAAAATCTGATATGGAGGTAGAGGGTTGCATGCTTTAGGTAAACATTTATTAGTGGAGCTTAAGGATTGTAATCCTGAAATTCTCAAAAGCCTCGACAAGGTAAGAAATGCAATGGTCTCAGCGGCAAAAAGAGCCAAGGCAACCATAATTGATGTATCCTTCCACGAATTCAGCCCATTTGGAATAAGCGGCATGGTAGTTATAGCTGAATCTCATCTTTCCATTCACACATGGCCGGAATACGGTTACGCGGCTGTGGATATTTTTACCTGCGGCGATATTATTAAGCCCGAAGTTGCAGCCCAGTTCCTCATTGAAAAGTTCGGATGCAAAAACCCGTCTGTTGTTGAGATGAAGCGCGGCATTATTTCTCATTCGGGAGAGAGGCTGCCGTATAAGGTGAATTCTCCTGAACTGACTCTTGTCGCAGGCGGCAGGACTGCGTAACTCTATCTCATTTCCCACGCCTTCGCATATTTCAAAAAAGTATAATAGCTGTAAAGCACTGCTAACACCAGGCCGTATTTGCCGTCAAGAAATCCTAACCTGAGAAAAAACATCTTTATGAATGTAGCTATCGGACGCAGAAGAAAGTCCGGCGCGCTAGGAGCGGCTCCGGTTTTTTTAAGTTCCTTTGCAGCAAGCGTGGAATATGTGTCGGCCCGCTTTAAATAATCAGAAACAGAATTATACGTATAATGCATAAGGGGATTTTTAAGATATGATACGCTCCCGCTGACAACTATCTTCTCGTGCACTTCCCTGTCCTCAACGCGGCCTGCATTTTTCCTGAACAGCCTTAATGTATAATCCGGACTCCACCCTCCGTGCCTGATCCATCTGTTCATAAAAAAGTTTTTCCTTGGCACATTAAAACCGTCATGCCTGTTTTCTTCTATTGCATTTATAATCTCTGCCTTCAATTCAGGTGTAAATCTCTCATCGGCGTCAAGTATAAAAACCCACGGGCCTGCGGCAAGGTCCACTGCGGCCTGTTTTTGCCTTGCATATCCTTCCCACTCTTTCTGAATTACTTTATCCGTATACTTTTTGCAGATTTCAACAGTCCTGTCCGAGCTGAACGAATCAATGACAACAATTTCAGCGGCATCCCTTACGCTGTCAAGCGCCGCCTCAATGTTTGCCTCTTCATTTTTTGTTACGATTGCAATTGAGGCAGGTATCAATATCTTCCTCCTGTCAACAGGGCATTGATGGAGCCGATGGCAACTTTTGTCTGGAGCTTTACAGGAATACGCTTCTCATCGTCTGTCAGCCAGATATAGATGTCGCCTTTCTTATAAAATATTCCTTCTGATTTCATTAACGGCTTAATCAGGATTGTATCCACCGTTCCGGTCGGAAGCGTTACCTTTTCTTTCTTAAGAACCTGCACTTCAACATTCCAGACTTTTTTGCTGTCAAAGACGGCCACGTAAACCGGCTCTCCGACAACAAGCTTCAGTGTCCTGAGATAATAAAAGCTGGACAGCGGGTCAAATATAAGGGAAGGCACGTCAAAATTTTGTTTCTCGTTATTGATATGGTCTATGTATGTGACTTTATTGCCGGAGTTGAAAATTACCTCTTTATCCCTTCTGTGCCTGCCTTCTTTTATCCTGAGCCTGTAATTGACAGGCTCTCCGACAAACATCAGCGAGGATTTTTTTGTGAGGAGAGTTTCTACCCTGTCGTCAACAGTATAAAAAACAGAGACCCAATTCGCTGACTGCGCCGTAGAGACAATCTTTATGTCATTGCCTGTTCTTGTTATCTCAAGAGTGGCCGTGCCTGCCTTGATGCCGGTCCATGTGAGTTCATATTCAAATTTTTCGGGGATGTTGAATGATTCAGCATTTTGCAGGTTGATTAAAATGCCTATTAGAATAATTAAAATAAAAAGAGGGATTTGTCCCCTTGAACCCTTGAACCCTTGACCCCTTTTCATTATGTTATATTAATCTATGTTTGTTATTCCTGCAATAGATTTAAAGAACGGGCAATGCGTCAGGCTCCTTCAGGGAAGGGAAGATGCAGTGACAATATATTCAGACGACCCTGCATCAACGGCAAGGAGATGGGAGGAATGCGGGGCCAAACTCCTTCATGTTGTGGACCTTGACGGCGCATTCACAGGCAGCCAGAAAAATCTTGACGCAATAATAAAAATACGGGAATCCGTATCTATTGATGTAGAAGTCGGCGGAGGCATAAGGGATATAAAAAAAATAGACGAACTTGTCACCCTCGGCATTAACAGAATAATCCTCGGAACAGCGGTGATAGAAAAACCTTCCCTTCTGAAAGACGCCTGCAATAAATATCCGGGCCGGATTCTTGCGGGCATTGACGCCAAGAACGGAAAGGTTGCAGTGAAAGGCTGGGTTGAAGTTACGGGCGCTGACGCAAAAGGCCTTGCGCGCGAAATGGAAAAGTCCGGGGCCGCAGGCATAATATACACGGACATATCAAGGGACGGCATGCTTACGGGCCCGAATATCCCTGCCATGAGAGAAATGGTTGAAAACGCCGGCATACCGGTAATTGCATCCGGCGGCGTGTCTTCCATCAAAGACATAATAGCTTTGAAGGAGATTAATAATCTCTGGGGCGTGATAACAGGCAAAGCTATTTATTCCGGTGCTGTTGACTTGAAAGAGGCTATAGGGATTGCCCAGCCTTCCGGTTTTTGACAGGGCTTTTAAATCAGGGTTATAATCAATCTAATCATGAAAGCACGCGTTGTTATTTTTCTTCTCATCATTTCAGTAATAACCGGCGTATCTGCCGGCGGGTATTTTGCGTTTGCAAAAGGAATTCCCTCTATCGCAGAGCTCAAACAGTATAAGCCAACATCAGGCGCCAAAATATACGCTGATGACGACACGCTCATAGGAGAACTCAAAGTTGAAAAAGGCATTTTTGTGCCTCTCAGCAGGATGCCGAAACACCTTATAGACGCAGTGATAGCCGTTGAAGATTCAAGGTTCTGGAATCATAAAGGCATAGATTACATTGCAATCGGCAGGGCGGTATTAAAAGATATTCTTCATGCCGGGCTTAAGGAAGGCGGCAGCACGATAACCCAGCAGCTTGCAAAGGTTGTATTCCTCACCCCTGAGAAAACATTTAAAAGAAAAATCAGAGAGGTGTCTCTCGCCATAAAGATGGAAAAGAATCTTGATAAAAAGGAGATACTTGAGCTTTATCTGAACAAGATATACTTTGGCCACGGCGCATACGGCGTTGAGATGGCGTCCCGCGTATATTTCGGAAAATCAGTGGGAGAACTGACTCTGCCCGAGGCGGCAATGATAGCCGCCCTTATAAAGGCGCCCTCCACATATTCTCCTTATAACAACCTCACAAAATCAAAAGAACGGCAGGAGACAGTTCTTTTCCGCATGGAGGAAGAAGGATACATTAAGAAGCCTGAAAGGGAAAAAGCGGCAAAGCAGCCTCTTCATCTCTCAACGCTGAGAAGGGGCATGGAGTCAAATAATTATTTCATTGAATATATCAGGAAATACCTTGAGGAGAAGTACGGGGAAGAGGCAGTCTATAAAGGCGGACTGAAGGTTTATACCACGCTTGACAGGACAATGCAGGCTGCCGCCCAGAAAGCTCTTCAGGAGGGGCTAAGGGAGCTTGATAAAAGAAGAGGATGGCGCGGCCCCGTTGAGCATAAGAAGGATATAGACGTTAAAAAAGAAATGGAAAGTAAAGATGTGCACAGCACGGCTATCGGAGGAGGCGATGACATAACATCAGGGCTTGTCCTTAAGGTGAGCGAAACCGAAGCTGTTATTAAGACAAGGGGAATTATCGGCAGGCTTTCAATAGCAGACGCCCAGTGGGCCAGCGCTCTTTTAGACTCAAAAACAAAAAAGGCTTCAGCCATCAAAGGCTTCAATCTGACAAAGATACTCAAGCCCGGCGACATTATTAAGGTAAAGATTAAAGGCGTCAAAGGCAAGGAGGCCCTTCTTGCCCTGGAACAGGAACCCGAAGTGGAAGGCGCAGTGGTAGCAATTGAGCAGAGGACAGGATTTATAAGAACCATTATCGGAGGCTACGATTACACCAAGAGCGAATTCAACCGCGCAATATATGCAAGACGCCAGCCCGGCTCTGCATTCAAGCCAATAATATATGCCGCTGCAATGGATAACGGGTTTACGCCTGCATCCATGATAAATGACGAGCCTGTCACATATAAAGGCGGGCCAAAAGGCGAATGGACGCCTGAAAACTATGACCACAAGCATTACGGCCCGACGAGGCTGCGTGAGGCGCTTACATATTCAAGAAATGTGGTAACAGTGAAGCTTGTGGACGCGATGGGCGTTGATAAAGTCATCAAATTCTCAAGAGGCATCGGGCTTGAAGGCGATATACCGCATAACTTAAGCATTGCCCTCGGCACGCTGAGCGTTACCCCGCTTGAACTATGCGCGGGCTACAGCGTATTTGCCAACAACGGGATAAGGATGAACCCGACGGCAATAAAATATATCACTGATGCAAAAGGCAAGATACTTGAGAGCAATGAACCTGAAGGAATGCAGGCGATAAGCCACCAGACAGCCTTTCTCATAACGTCAATGATGCAGGATGTTGTAACTCAGGGAACGGGATGGAGGATAAAGGCATTAGGCAAGCCCGTTGCAGGGAAAACAGGCACGACAAATGAATACAGGGATGCATGGTTTGTCGGATATACAACAGGGATTACTGCTTCTGTATGGGTGGGGTTTGACGATGTGAGGCCTTTGGGTTCTCAGGAAACAGGGGCAAGGGCGGCATCGCCGATATGGCTTAACTTCATGAAGGCTGCGTCAAATGTTTCAGAATCTTCTGATTTCTCTGTGCCGGAAGGAATTGTAATGTATCTCATAGACCCGTTAACAGGCCTCCTGTCAAGAGAAGAAACAGCGTCTTCGTTAAAAGAATACTTTAAAGACGGCATGCAGCCTACACAGTTTTCCACTGTTTCACCTCCTGCCGGAACAGAGAGAAAGAGCATTTCTAATCCGGACTTTGATTAATCCGCGGCAGCTACTTCTTTTTGGCCCTGAGTTTCTTTGAAAGATATACAATGCAGTCTTCGCACAGCTTCCCGTTTTCCTTGTTGCATATCATCCTGTTGAGTTCCCAGCAGGGTTTTGCTTTGTCTATGTAAGCAGAGCACTTATTCTTTCTCTCTTCAGCGCATCCTGTTAATTCCCAGCACGGCGCATATTCAAGAAGCTTCTTTATTCCTTCAATACTTATTTTTTTATTGTGGATAAGCTCTCTTAAACACTTCATCCACTTTATATCATTTTCCGAATAAAACCTGTTCTTATTTCTCCGCGCGGGTTTTATAAGCCCGTGTTTTTCATATAGCCGGAGGGTCTGGTCTGTTGTGCCTACCAGTTCAGCCACTATGCCGATAGGATACAGCGGCATGCTCTTCTTTTCTTCTGGTGTAAATTCTTTTCCTAAGGTAGCCATATTCGGTTTGTTGATTGCTTATAAACTTTTTTTAATATAACACAAGTGCCTGTATCTTTACTATGCGCGAGCCTGAACCTGTTTGCCGGCAGTTTTTTACAGATTAAAAATCTTTCCGGGATTAAGGATATTCTTAGGGTCAAAGAGATTTTTTATTCCCTTCATAATCTCAAGCTCATGCTTTTTTATCTCCATGCCGAGATACGGAGCTTTGGTAATCCCTATGCCGTGCTCACCTGATATAGTGCCGCCAAGGCTCAGTGTTGCCTCAAATATCTCTTTCACAAGAGATTCCGCTCTCCTATATTTCTCCACGTCCTTTTTATCAGCCATGATATTCACATGGATATTGCCGTCTCCCGCATGCCCGAAATTCACTATCTGTATGCCGCTTTTTTCCGAAAGCCTTCTCAGCGTTTTTAATATTTCAGGAATCTTGTCTCTCGGCACGACAATATCTTCATTTATCTTTGTTGGATTCAAGTGATAAAGCGCCGGCGATATAGACCGCCTTGCCTCCCAGAGCTTATCCCTTGCAGCTTCATCCTCAGCCATCTTCACATCCGCATTTAATGCTTCGCATATTCCCACTATCTTTCCGGCCTGCTTTGTTATTGCCGACGGATGGCCGTCCAGCTCAATGAGAAGAAGCGCTTCAACGTTTCCAGGAATTCCCACGGGTTTGAAATTTTCCACCGCAGCAATTGTTCCTGCATCCATGAATTCAAGCGTCCTGGGTATTATTTTTGATGCCGTTATTTTTGCGACTGCCGAACCTGCCGCCTCAAGGCTGTCAAACATTGCAAGCAGAGTGATAACCTCTTCCGGCAAAGGAAGAATCCTGAGGCGCATTTTTGTTATTACGGCAAGAGTGCCTTCCGAGCCTGTGAGCAGCCGTGTAAGGTCATAGCCCACAACCCCCTTTGTTGTTCTAACGCCTGTTGTTATCACACTGCCGTCAGGCAATACAGCCTCCATTTCCATCACATAATCCTTTGTGACGCCGTATTTCAGGGCCCGCGGGCCTCCGGCATTATTTGCCGCGTTTCCGCCTATTGTGCAGAAATTCATACTTGCGGGATCAGGCGGATAGAAAAAGCCGAGACGCTCAATATCGCGCTGCAGCCTGCCGTTTATAATTCCGGGCTCAACAACAACATTGAGATTGTTCGCATCTACCTCTATCAGCCTGTTCATTTTCTCAAGGCTTAATACAATGGCGCCGTTCAATGGAATGGAGCCTCCTGTCATGCCTGTGCCTGCGCCTCGCGGCGTGACGGAAATCTTGTTTTCAAAGGCATGCTTCATCACCCTGACGACTTCCGCTGTATTTTTGGGCCAGGCAACTGCAGAGGGACGGCTTTCAATTCCTGATGCGTCAAAGCCGTAACAGATTAAATCTTCCGGTTCTACGGATATCTTTATGTCAGGCAGATGGCCTGTAATCCTGTTTTCAGGCGGACTGCTGTTCTTCATTTTCTGCATCTCATTTCAAGATTTTCATTGTATTGATATGGCACAAGGCAAGCGCAAGCGCGTCTGCGCTGTCCGCAGACAGTTCGGGTTTTAGATTCAGTATTTTTGCAATCATACTCTGAATCTGATGTTTTTCCGCCCTTCCGTACCCTACGATTGCCTTTTTGACCTCAAGCGCGCTGTATTCGTAAACAGGGAGCCCTGAGGAAGCTGCTGCAACCAGCGCCGCGCCTCTTGCCTGTCCGAGGACCAAAGCAGACTTTATGCTCTTTGCAAAAAAAACCTTTTCAATGGAAACTTCATCGGGAGAATATTCTCTTATGATGTCTGTAAGATTGGAGTAGAGTTCTTTCAGCCTTACATTCAGCAGCTGTTTAGAAGGCAGCATAATTCTTCCTGATGCAATATACACAGTGTCGGTTAAGAGTGTCAGCTTAGTGTTCACCCTCAACTGCTCACTATTCACTGTCTTTATTATTCCGTAGCCGCAGACAATACTCCCGGGATCAATGCCGAGTATGATTTTTGGCTTATTTTTTTCTTGGCGCCTCAAAAAGTATCTCCTCAACCATCTGGCAGAGGACATGGCCAAGCGTTATGTGGGTTTCCTGAATTCTCGGGGTGTTATCAGAGGGCACAACAAATGCGTATGTTGCCTTTGCAGCGAATTTTTCTCCTTTGGCTCCGGTAAATGCCACGGACTTTATTTTTTTCTTTTTTGCCACATCCATTGCCTTAAGCACATTGGCTGCGCCTCCGCTCGTGCTTATGGCAATAACAATATCGCCTTCTTCTCCGAGCGCCTTAAGCTGCTTCGCAAACACATCGGAATAATCATAATCATTTGCAATGGCAGTAATAACAGCCATGTCGGTATTAAGGGCGATTGCAGGAAGGCTCGGCCTTTCTTTTTTGAACCTGTTAACAAATTCAGCGGCTATGTGAGAAGCATCCGTTGAACTGCCGCCGTTGCCGAAGAGGATGAGTTTTTTGCCGTCGTTAAAGGTATCGGCTATGACTTTTGACACGTCAATTATGGCGTCAAGGTTCTCTTTTATGAACTGTTCCTTGACCTTAACGCTTTCTTCAAAGGCTTTTAAGATTTTTTCTTTCATAGGGGGTATAAATAGAGTAATTTAATTATGCTTTGCCTGTCAATTATTTTTTAGGGTAAAATATCGATAAAGGGCATGTGAAATCATGAATATACAGAGAAACGGCCAGATGACAGACAATATGGAGAGGGCGGCAAGGCTGCGTGAGGTATTTGAAACCCTGTGCGAGCGCAACAAAGACACCCCTGTGATAGTTGAAGGAAAAAGGGACGCAAGCGCGCTCAGGGAACTTGGGCTTCAGGGAGAGATACTCATGCTTCACAGCGGGCAGGGCATATACGACTTTTGCGAAGCGGTCTCGGATAAGTTTCGCCGCGTGATAATACTCCTTGACTGGGATGAAAAAGGGGAAAGCCTGAACAAAGCCCTGTGCAGCCATCTGAACGGGCACTGGGAAGAGTTTTCGGCATTCAGGGAACTGATAAAAATCCTCTGCCAGAAAGATATAAAAGACATTGAGGGCATTCCAAAACTCATCAGGAGACTTGAAGCTAATGAAACAATTTGGCAGTAAGGGTGAAGACCTCGCCGCCGAATTTCTCAAAGCCCAAGGTTACAGGATAATAGAAAGAAATTACAAGACTCCGATCGGCGAACTGGACATCATTGCAAAAGACGGAGAGACACTCGTATTTGTTGAGGTCAAAACCCGTTCAAGCAATGCCTTCGGTTACCCGTTTGAGGCCGTAGATGCCCGTAAAAAACACAAACTTAAAAATCTCGCTCTTTTCTATATGAAGGCCCTGAAGAAAAACTGCGCTGCCAGATTTGACGTCATAAGCATCAATTTAACCGGCTCAGAAAAGGAAATAGAACACATCAAGGATGCATTTGAAGCATAGCGGAGTTGAAAACATCGCTGTCCTTATAATAATATATCAGGATGCCGAAGTGGTGGAACCTGGTAGACACGCACGTTTGAGGGGCGTGTGGGGTAACCCGTGCGGGTTCAAATCCCGCCTTCGGCACCATATCTTCCCGTTTATCTTGACTTTACAAAAATAAAATTTCAGCTAAAATTTAATTAAGATTATTTCAGGAGGTGCATTATGTGCGAACCATGCTGTGGTTTGAGAGTTGGGCAAGCAGTGGCGGATTTTAAGATTGAGACCTTTGAGCCTGCTGAGAATTTCTTCGGAGAAAGAAGCCTTGAGGCTCTGAAGAAAGAAGGGAAATGGACCGTACTTTTTTTCTATCCTGCTGATTTCACATTCGTCTGAGCAACTGAATTCGCTGATCTGGCAGATCAGTATGAAAACCTTAAAAAAGAAAATGCGGAGGTTATCACAGTAAGCACAGACACGAAATTCGTTCATCTTGCATGGCAGAGAGAAGAAAAAATGCTTGAGAAAGTAAAATTCCCCATGGCCGCGGACCGCACTGCAAAACTCTCAAAGATGTTTGGCGTTTATGACGAAGAGACAGGTCATGCTTTGCGAGGCACATTCATTATAAACCCCGAAGGAAGACTCCTTGCGTCAGAGGTGAATTTTTATAATGTCGGAAGAAATGCAGAGGAGCTATTAAGAAAGATTCAGGCTAACAAGCATCTTGCGGCGCATACAGATGAGGCATGTCCTGCCTCATGGAAGCCCGGCGGAAAAACCCTCAAGCCGTCTGAAAAGATGGTAGGAAAGGTTTTTGAAGCGCTTAAGTAAAAATTAATAAGCAGTGCTTGCCTTGAGCAACAACATCGCAGAAAGGCAGCGCTGCTTTTTAAACTCTCCCCTTCATCTTCGCATCCAGCACCATTGCGCCTTTTGGATAAAGCGCTACGGGATTTAAATCTATCTCTTCAACATAGCCTGATGCCATTATCTCCGAGACTGTAAGAATAGTTTTTATGAGAGCGTCTTTATCAACAGCAGGCTTTCCGCGAAAGCCTTCAAGAAGTTTATATCCCTTTACCTGCTTAATAAGCCAGAAAGCGTCTTCCTCTTTTAAAGGCGCAAGGGCAAATGCAATGTCTTTGAAGAGTTCAACAAACACGCCTCCGAGACCGAACATCACAACAGGCCCGAACTGTTTATCAGTCACGCCGCCGATGATAACCTCAACCCCCTCGTGAGCCATCTCTTCAACAAGCACGCCTTCTGCATGTTCAATTTTAAGCAGTTCCGAGACAGCCTTCTTCATCTCAGCGTCATTCCTCAGCCCTAACCTGATGCCATTAACATCGCTCTTGGATGTTATTTTTGTGGATGAAACTTTTGCCGCAAGCGGATAGGCAAGGGTTGCAGAAGGAATATACCCGTTTTTGTCTACAAATATGCCGTTAGGAACAGTAAGCCCAATGCTTCTTAAAAACACCTTCACTTCGTGCTCAAGAAACACCCTCTTCCCTTTATGCTTTTCCAAAAAGGAAACCGTGTGCTTCAAAACAGAATCATCACCGGCTGTCATGGATAAAGTTTACCATAACACATAAAAAATGACTTCGCTTTTAATGAACTGTTATGGTAGAATTTTACCGAGTTAACTATTCTCTATAAAACCCTAAAGAGGAGGAATTATGAAAAAATTAATAATCTTAATTTCGTACATGCTGTGTGTTGCCGCGCCTGCCTTTTCACAGGAGCTTTCAGGCCTTGACATCATGAAAGAGCAGAAGAAAAGGCATGAAGCCGCCCAGGAATATGAAAATATAAAGATGGTGCTGATTGACAGTTCAAGTAATAAGGAAACCCGCGAATTAAAGCGCTATGCAAAGAAAGACAATGCAGGGCTTTTTAAATATCTCGCCCGCTTTGAGGGGCCTGCGGACATAAGAGGCACAGCGCTGCTTACATGGGAACAAAAAGACAGGGAAGACGACCAGTGGCTCTACATGCCTGCATACGGCCAAAAGCTTAAGAGAATTGCAGGCGGCAATAAAAAAGGATATTTTATGGGCACTGATTTTTCCTATGAAGACCTCAGGCCCGAAAAACTTGAGGCCCATACATACGCTGTATTAAAGAAAGAAAAATACGACAATCAGGACTGCTATGTTATTGAATCCCTGCCGTCAACAGATGAAGAAAAGAAGACCACGGGTTACGCAAAACGGATTTTATGGATTACAACGGACACCTTTGTTACCCTGAAAGTGGATTTCTATGACCACAGCATGAAACTTCTCAAGACCCAGACTGCACATAATGTAAAAGCCATAAAAGGAAAGCTTATGCGGGCAGACAAGGTCTTAATGACACATCACCAGAACAAACACCAGACCTTGATGGGACTGGTGGAGCGGAAGATAGACGGCAATATAGAGGATTCAATATTCACAGAGCGCGCAGTGACAAGCTTTAAATAAAAAGGGGACTATAAGGGAAGCATGGAAAGACTTGTCAGATTTTCATATGACAAACCGTGGGTTATAATCCTTATCACCGCTTTACTGACTATTTCCCTTGCCATACCGGCATTTCAGTTAAAGATAGATGTCTCAAGCGACAGGTTCATGGCAAGGGACACGCCGGAAAAAAAACGGTATGAAGAAACCAAAAAGATATTCGGCTCTGACGTCCTTTCCTTTGTTTATATAAGAGATTCAGGCCTTTTTACTGAAAAGAAGCTCAACCGCCTCCGCCTGATGTTTGACCAACTGGCTAACCTCAAAGGCGTAGAAAAAGCTGAAAGCCTGTTCACAATCAATAACATCAAAGGACAGCAGGGCATGATTGATACAGCTCCGCTCCTTGACATAATACCGGGGGATACAAACGAACTTCTCTCAAAGCAAAAAGACGCCATTGAAAATCCGGTAATTCACAGAAATTTCATCTCTCCTGACGGCAAATCCACTGTTATATCCCTCTATCTCAGCAGGGATAAAAAAGACGATAAGTTTGACAGCAAAATCAAAAAAGGCATAGAAGATGTTATTGCATCATACAAGGGTGACTTTCAGGAGATATTCCAGACAGGCGCTCCGTATGTGAACACATCCATGTCAGAGTATATAGTTGACGACCAGCTTGTGCTTGTGCCAATCGGAGTTTTAGCATTGCTTCTAACCATAATGCTGACACTGGGCAACTATCACGGGGCAATAGTGCCTCTTGTCAATGCGGCAATAAGCATTTGCTGGACCTTCGGATTCATGAAGCTTTTTGGCGTGCCTATAAATCCTCTTACTGCCATTGTCCCCGCAATCATGATAGTCATAGGAGCAACTGAAGACACCCATATGGTTGCCGAATTCCTTGATGCCACTTCAAAGGGCGAGCCTCCGAGAGAGGCGGTGCTTGTCGGCATAGGCAAAAAACTCGGCATAGCATTTTTCTTAACCGCGCTTACCACTGTTATCGGTTTCGGGTCTATTGCCTTCACTGATGTAGTTATCCTTCAGGATTTCGGCATTGCCTCAGGTCTCGGGTTTCTCCTGAATTTCTTCGTGACAATAACCATGACTCCTGTTTACCTGAGGTTCTTCGGTAAATCCATTATGGCAAGAGGGTTTCATGAAGATACGAAGGGCAATAAACTCCTGAATGCGATTGTGCATAAAGTAGTTTACTGGGGTTATCAATACAGAAGAAGAATAATAGTCACAAGCTCTTTGGTCCTCATAATCTCGCTGATTGCTACAGCCTTCATTTATGTCAATAACGACGTCATATCATATTTCAGAAAGAGTTCTCCTATTGTAAAGGCTGCCGACAAGATGCATGAAAACCTGTCAGGGCAGAATATCTTTTATATTGTCTTTGAAAAAGATACCGGTGATTTTAAAACCGCAGCAAGCCTTAAAAAGATAGAGGAGGCTGAAGCATACCTGAGAAACCTAAAGGTCTTTGATACAGTGCTGAGCCTTCCTGACTACATCGCCCTTGTAAACAAAGGGATGCAGAACGGAGACCCTGCATTCCACAAAGTTCCGGATTCTGACAATCTGATATCACAATACCTGCTGTTCTTCCAGAGGAATGACATAGAGAGGTTCGTCTCAGGAGATTTCTCTAAAGTCAATATCATGGTGCGACATAACATAAATTCCTCTACTGAATTAAATAATATTATCGGAAAAATCAAGAAGGACTTAAACAGCGGACGCTATGGCAAATACACGGGCATACTTGTCACAGGCGAAGGAGTTTTAATTGCGGATGCCGCTGAGAATTTCATATCAGGGCAGATTAGCTCTCTGGCAACAACAGCCTTAATGATAGCCGCAATAATGGCGTTTCTTTTTATGTCGTGGAAGGCGGGGCTTATTGTCTTAATTCCCAATCTTCTTCCTGTTACCATATTCTTCGGCTTGATGGGGATAGCGGGCATTCCCCTGAACGCAGGCACGGTTATGGTTGCCGCAGTTACAATCGGAATTGCCGTTGATGACACCACTGTATTTATGGTTCTTTACAACCAGAACCTTAAAAAATACGGCGATGAAAAAAAGGCGCTTGAAGATACCCTGCTTGCGGAAATCAGGCCCATATTCATATCCAGCGTTTCTTTAGCCGCGGGTTTCGGCACTCTGATTTTCTCAAAGTTTGTTCCGATAGCCCAGTTCGGCGCGCTCAGCGCGTTTGTTATGATTGTCGCTTTTGGAACAGAATTGTTCATCACGCCTCTTACGCTTTCATCTGTGCGGCTTATCACTCTGTGGGATGCCATCGGGCTTGCGCTTAGAGACCGTCTGATTAAGCAGTCAATGCTTCTCCAGGGGCTGAGTAAATTCCAGATACGGCGTCTGATTCTGATGTCCCACATGCGCGACGCTAAGGCAGGGGAGCAGATAATACGCGAGGGCGATGCAGGGGATAAGATGTTTCTTGTCGTTGACGGAGAGATGTCTGTATCCAAGGCTGTTAACGGCGAGCGCAAGGCCATTGCCAAATTAGAGCCCGGAGACGTCTTCGGCGAGATTGCGCTTGTCAGCAGCCAGCCGAGAACAGCTGATGTGTTTGCCGTAACAGATGTAAAACTTTTATCGCTTGACTGGAAAACACTTGAGAGGCTGCGCCGCCTGAGCCCGTTCATCACATCAAAACTCTTCCTCAATATCTCAAAGATTCTTGGAAACCGCCTTATAGAAACTACGGATAAAATGGTATGCCGCTTATGAGATGCTTTTTAACGGCCGCAATGCTTATTTTGTCTTCAACGCTTGTCTTTGCGCAGGATAAAGCCCCAAAGGCTGACGACCTTGACGCCTTGCTGTCAGCAGACAAACCTGTGAAACAGGAAGAAAAAAATCCCTTTTATACCGCCTTCAAACAGGCGAAATGGACCTGGAACGCAATAGGGTATAATTTCACAAAACACAACGAGCATCAGGACCAGGGCAAAGGAGATGATACTAAATTCAGGCAGTTCTACTCGCAGTTGTTAATGGATACATGGCTGGAGCTGATGAAATACGAAATTAAGATTGACGCTATCCTGCAGTACGGCTCTGAGAAAGACCAGTACGGCCCAAGCCGGATAGCATATTTCTCGCAGTTATATGTAAAGAAAAAATTTGAGACCTCAGACCTTGTATTTGGATATAAATACATAGAAGACGGGATAAGCACTCTTTATTCTCCTGCAAAGCGCATTGCAAAGTATGATGCAGACCATCCCACAGACCCGGATAAACTCGGGGTATGGCAGGCGTCATGGACGTATTATTACACCGGTAATAACAGCACTGAGGTTCGGCTGATGCCTTATTTTCAGAAATCAAGATATCCTCCGGAACATGCGCGGTGGAGCGCAGGCAAAGGCGACTATGACCTCGTTGATTCGGATATTCCCGGCCAAGCCGGCACCGACTACCAGATTAGGGAAAAGAGAATACGGCATCATCTGACTGATTCAGGTTTTATGCTAAAGCAAAAGATGACTGTTGAGGGCGTTGATTTTTTTGTAAGCGCTTACGAAGGCTATCTGCCCAATCCCGTGCTTAAGCGCGTGAGCGCCAATCAATATGAAAAACAGTATATAAAGGGCGGTATTCTTGCTGCGGGATTTTCCACAGTGCAGGGAAAATGGGAACTGCACGGCGAAGGCGTATGCCAGATTCCTGAAAACAGAAAAGAAGATTCCTACATCAATTATGTGTTCGGAACCGAATATGATCTCAATACTTTCCTGAAGATTGACGCTATAGACTCTGCCAAGCTCATTGCTGAGTATTCAAACGAGTGGGTGCTTGAAGACCAGAACCATCCTGATTACCCTGCAAACCAGCGGTCTTCGCGTCTGGGCCGCAATGCCATATACATACTTCAAAAGGTTGATATTGACGACAAAAATAAGGCGTCTTACGGAGCCATCTACAACATTTCCAAAAAGGACAATACTCACCGCATAACTTACGAGCGTAAATTTAAAGACGGGATGTCAATAGAGACATTTTATGAATGGTTCAACGGAGGAGAAAAAACACATCTCGGCAGGTGGAAGGAAAACGACCGGCTGCTGGTCAAGTTCACCAAAAAGTTCTGACCTTTTGCATTTTAAACCTTTAAAATGAAAACTATCTTAAGACTGCTTTCACTTATCCTCGGGTTGATAATTATTTTTCTATGGACCGTGCCCTCGCAGACTTCCGGCACCGCTCTTGAAAAAATCAAAAAAAGAGGGCATCTCCTCTGGGGTTCGGATGCTGAAGGAGGCGCGCCTTATGTGTTCCCTGATCCCAAAGACCCTTCAAGATTAATCGGCTTTGAAGTTGACATCGCAGAGGCGATTGCGAGAGAACTCGGCGTTAAAGCAAAACAGTCGCAGAATGCATGGGACAGCCTTATTCCTGCGCTTGAGCGCGGAGATTTTGACATGGCAATGAACGGCATAGAGATAACGCCGCAGAGAGAGGCAAAAGTAATTTTTTCAATCCCCTACTACATCTACACAGAGCAACTTGTTGTAAGAAAAGAAGAAACATTTATTAAAGACATTTACGGCCTTAAAGGGAAAAAAGCCGGCACTCTTTCAGGCACGGTTGCGCAGGATATTTTGATGAGCATAGGCGGAGTTGATGTGAAAATTTATTCGGGCCAGGTTGAGCCCTACGAAGATTTAGCGCTCGGAAGGCTTGACGCCGTGCTCTTGGATCTGCCGATAGCAGCTTATTATGCAAAACCAAATCCTAAGCTCAAATACGCAGGCTCTCCCGTAGGCGAAGGGTTTTATGGCATCGCAATAAAAAAAGATGATAAGGAATTCAAACAGGAAACAGATAGGATTCTTGCAAAATTACTGCGAACCGGCGAATTTAAAAAGATATATGAGAAATGGAATATGTGGAATGAAACTCAGGCTAAGTTATTTGAAACCATTAAGGATTCCGGAAGCTACGTCGGGCTTGACGAGAGCAAGAAGGCTCCCCTCTATACTTTTTTGCCGAATCTCCTGAAAGGCGCTGGAATAACAATTCTCATCTCTGTTGTATCAATGGCGCTTGCAATCATTCTTGGACTCGTCCTCGCAATACTGAGGCTTTATGGCAGGCCTCCCTTAAACGCTCTGGCAACAGCATACATAGAGATATACAGGGGGACTCCCCTGCTCATACAGTTATACATTATTTATTACGGCCTTCCCAACATCGGCATCTCGTTAAGTCCTTTGACAGCAGCGTTTATAGGCCTCGGAATGAATTATGCCGCTTATGAGGCAGAGCTTTACAGGGCAGGAATTAATGCGGTTCCAAAAGGCCAGATGGAGGCTGCGCTGTCGCTCGGCATGACGCAGTCACTTGCGGTGAAAAGGATTATACTTCCGCAGGCATTTAGGATTGCGCTTCCCGGGGTCACCAATGATTTCATAGCTCTTTTCAAGGACTCTTCCCTTGTATCTGTAATTGCGATGGTTGAGCTTACTAAAACATACAGCATCCTTGCCGCGACAACACTGAGGTTTTTTGAACTCGGGCTGATTGTCGCATTACTTTATTTTGCAATGAGCTATCCTTTGTCATTGTTTGCAAGAAGGTTAGAGAAAAAATTAAGCAATAAAAAATGATTAAAGTCAGAAATCTGCATAAATACTACGGCGGCCATCACCTCTTCAAGGGCATTAACCTTGAGATAGAGAAAGGCGAGGTTGTTGTCTTCATAGGCCCCTCGGGAAGCGGCAAAAGCACATTCCTGAGATGCATCAACGGCCTTGAGTATTTCCAGAAGGGAGAGATAGATGTTGGCGATATTGAACTTCATTCCATAAACAGATTAATGCCTGATAAAAAAGGCATTGAGACCATAAGGAGAATCAGGCTTAAAGTCGGTATGGTTTTTCAGCAGTTTAACCTTTTTCCTCACATGACTGTTTTGGAGAATATAATTGAGGCTCCGCAAAGAGCTCTCGGCATAGGCAGGGATAAAGCTGCTGAAGATGCGGTTACTTTGTTAAAGAGAATAAACCTTGAAAAGAAAGTGAACAGCTATCCTGAAGAACTCTCAGGCGGAGAGCAGCAGAGGGTTGCGATAGCGCGTGCATTAGCCATGAAGCCTGAGGCAATGCTCTTTGACGAGCCCACATCCTCGCTGGACCCTGAGATGGTTGGCGAGGTTCTTTCAGTGATAAAAGAGCTTGTGGATGAGGGGATGACAACATTGATAGCAACGCACGAGATGGATTTTGCAAAAGAGGTTGCGGACAGGGTGGTTGTATTTGACAAAGGAGACATAATTGAAACAGGCACGCCTGAGGAGATATTCACCAATCCTAAGACGGAAAGGGCCAAGATTTTTTTAAGCCGGATACTGAAAAGAAGCATAATGTAAGATTGCCTGAAAAATAATTTTGACATATATAGCGGCAAGCCCGGTTTTGAGGTACAATGAGCATATCAGGGGCAGGGGGCGCCCTCATTCTTAGCAGGCAGGAGGCATATTAATGAAGAACAAGATTGGCGAATTGCTTCTTGAAGCAGGCTTAATTACATCCGAACAGCTTGAAAATGCCCTTAAAATCCAGAAAAACAAAAATAAACGGCTGGGGAAACTGCTTATAGAATTAGGCTATGCAAATGAGCTTCAGGTCGGAGAGGCGCTTTCCAAAGAGTTTTCGTTCCCTCTTGTTGACTGCGGCAAGTACAACATAACAGAAGAGCTGCTTTCAATAGTACCGAAAGGCACGGCTGAAAAGAAAATAGTCATGCCTCTTGAATTAAAAGACAAAAAACTGCTGCTTGCCGTGGCTGACCCCCTTGACTGGGAGACTATAGACGAGATTACATTCAATACAGGATTAAATATTGCTGTTGCCGTATCCACGGAAACAAGCATAATCAACGCTATAGAGACTTATTACGGCTCCACGGAAAAAATATGGGATGTCCTTAAAGAAATCCCTACACACGAAGGGGTGGAGATTGTAAAAGAGGAGGCTAAGGAAAAGGATGAGGAAATAAACATACATTCAATGTACAAACTCAGCGAGGAGCCTCCCATAGTCAAGCTTGTAACGATGCTGTTTGCCAATGCAGCAACAACAGGCACAAGCGATATCCATATAGAACCCGGAGAAAAGCATGTTCAGGTCAGATACAGGCTGGACGGCTCCCTCAAAACTATAGTTAGATATCCCAAACACATACATGACTCGGTTGTCTCAAGAGTAAAAATTATTTCAAATTTAGACATCACTAACAGAAGGCTTCCTCAGGACGGCAGAAGCAAACTGCGGTTTGAAAACAGGGATATTGATCTCAGGGTATCTACAATGCCCTCCTTTTACGGTGAGAATATTGTAATAAGGCTTCTGGATTCGGCAACAGGGCTTATTCCCCTCGGCAAGCTTGGCATTCCGGAACAGATACTTAAGCCTTTGATAGACGTATTCAGCCAGCCGCAAGGCATGCTGCTTGTTACAGGCCCTACAGGAAGCGGAAAGACTACGACACTCTATGCTGTCCTCCGGCAGCTGAACGAAGAGGAATCGCATATTGTAACTATAGAAGAGCCGATAGAATACCGGCTCGCAGGCATAACACAGGTAGGGGTAAACGAACCCATCGGGCTTTCTTTTCCCAATGTGCTGCGTTCCACCTTAAGGCAGGACCCTGACATCATTATGGTAGGCGAAATCAGGGATATTGAAACAGCCAAGATTGTAGTGCGCGCCGCGCTTACAGGCCATCTCGTATTAAGCACACTCCACACCAATGACACTGTCGCAACTGTAACAAGGCTGCTGGATATAGGCTTAGATCCATATCTTATAAGTTCATCCGTATCAGGTATTCTTGCCCAGCGGCTGATAAGGAGGCTATGCCCTGACTGTAAAGTAGAAACAGCTCCTCCCGCAGACCTGACAAAATGGAAACTCCCGCAGATAGAGAAATTTTACAAAGGAACAGGCTGTAAAAAATGCATGAATACAGGGTACAAGGGTCGCATCGGGGTATATGAATTTTTGCATATGAATACAAAACTCAGAAGGCTGATTGCCAGGCGCGGCACTGCAGACGAGCTCTGGGATGCGGCAAGAGAGGACGGCATGCTGACTCTTTTTGAGGACGCAATATCAAAGGTGAAAGACGGCATTGCAACATTTGAGGAGGTAGCCTCACATATTCCATATTCACATGCAGATGCCAGAAAAGAAGACAAGGGAAGCTGATACATTAAATTATGTTTGCTAAGCTGAAAGCCCTCGGCAAGGATTTAAAACAAGAGCTTAAGGTATACCGCCTTGCTGTAAAAGACAGCCGCACTCCGAAAGCGGCAAAATTTCTCCTCGGCCTTGCAGTCGGCTATGCTCTTTTGCCATTTGATATTATCCCCGACTTTTTGCCTGTGATAGGACATCTTGATGATGCCATAATTATCCCTGCACTTGTGTCCCTCGCTTTAAGAATGATCCCCAAAGAGGTTATGGATGATTGCAGAATCAGGGCAAACACTGCCTGACAGCAGGCTGAATGATTAGCGCGCAGATAACATTGAGCATTAGCAGCATAAACTTAAAATGACTTACAAGATTCTGGCAGACATTGTTGTATTTTCCCACTTCCTCTGGATAGTGTTTCTTATCTTCGGCGCCTTCTTTGGCAGAAAAAACAGGCTTATGAAAATCATCCATATCTCAGGGCTTGCATTTGCGTTTGTTATCCAGTTGTTTGGCTGGTACTGTCCGCTCACCCATCTTGAGTTCTGGCTGAGGGCAAAACACAACCCGGCCTTAACATACAGCGGCTCATTCATTATCCATTACCTTGAAAAACTGATTTACATGGCAATTCCTTCCTACTTAATCCTCATACTCACGATTCTTTTATGCGGATTCAATGCGTGGATTTACATAAGAAAAAAGAAATTAACCACTTAAAAGCGCCGTCAACGCCCTGACTGCTTTTTCAGGCGAGGGATAGACAGGGATTTTTGCCTTTTCAAGAAGCGCGGTCAGTTTCTTTGATATGCCGCTTTGTGCGATATGGAAAACAATGGGTTTGTTTATATCAGCCCTGCAAGCTTTCATCATTTCAGGAAGCCTCTCAGTAATCCCAAGGACATTTGACAGGGCAATAACCAAAAATCCATCGTAGTCGTCCTTTAATTCATTTAATGCCGTAACATAATCTTCATCTTTCACCTGTGCTGTGAGGTCAATGGGGTTGTTGATTCCATAAAAGTGCGGAAATGTCTTTTTGAGTTTTTCAGTTTTATCTACGTGCAGCTTTGCAACTTCAAGCCCCTGCCTCATACATTCATCAGCAGCCAAAACTCCTGAGCCTCCGCCGTTCGTAATAATAAGAACGCGGTTGCCTTTTGACGGCATCTGGAATGCAAGAGCTTTTGTCGCATCAATAAGCACATCAAAATCATCCACCTCTCTTATCCCAAACTGTCTGAGAATTGAATGGAAGACCTCATATCTTCCTGCAAGCCTTCCTGTATGCGAGAATGCCGCTGCCTGGCCGCTTACACCTTTGCCTGCCTTAAGGATGAGCAATGGTTTTTTCTCTGACAAAATTTTTGCCTTTTCAATAAACTTCCTTCCATCACTCAGTGATTCAATGTATGAAATCACGACGCCGGTATTTTTATCTTTAGCAAGGTATTCATATATATCCGCCTCATTGATATCTATTGCATTGCCGTATCCTATTGCCTTTGATACGCCTGTGTTTGAGGTCTCAAGCGCTCCGAGCAGACAGCTTAAGATTGCGCCGCTCTGCGATACAACAGCCACATTCCCTTTCTTAGGCCGTTTCAGCCTCTCATCAGGAAGGAAAAATGTATCCAGTCTGTGAGATGGATTATATATGCCCATGCAGTTCGGGCCGAGGATTCTTACGCCTATCTCCTTGCCAATTTTCATAACTTCATTCTGAATTTTATTCTCACCTATCTCCGCAAATCCGGAACTGGCAATTATCACGCTTTTTGCCTTGCCTGCAAGCTCCCTGAGTATTTCCGGGACTTCAGCAGCTGGCCTCATGATTATTGCCAGGTCCACAGGTTCCGGAATATCACGGGCAGAAGGATAGGACTTCAAGCCCATAAGCTCGCTGTATTTCGGATTTACAGGATAAACAGCGCCTTTGAACTTAAGGAGGTTTTTTAGAATCACGCCGCCGAGCTTTTCTTCAGTATGCGCCGCGCCGATTAAGGCAATGGATTTGGGTTTAAAAAGAGAGTCAAGGCTTACATTGTTATTCATAGGTTTGATTATACTATAACAAGCCAGGCATGCAAAACCCGAATCAATATAAACTGATAAACAAACCGGCTTCTTTTCTGTTATAATTATGTTATAACATTGGAGGAGATAATATGCACAGAAAATTATGCTCTATAGGAAACAGTCAGGGAGTATCAATCCCGCGCGAGATGATTGAAAAGCTGAAGCTCTCTGCGGGCGCTGAGTTGGACATCACGATGGATAAATCCGGGCAAAGGATTATCCTTGAGCCTGTAAAAAAGAAGAAATATCCAAAGGGGGTAGACAGGGAATTCGTTTTGCAGGTGAACGAATTCATTGAAAAATACCGCCCGGCGCTGAAGGCGCTTGCAAAAAAGTGAAATACCTTACAGCCGAGCAGGTGCTTTTCATACACAGCAGATTGATTGATGAGACAGGAGGCTCTCACGGAATAAGGGATGTGGGGCTTCTTCAGTCTGCGGTATCAAGGCCAATGGCAACCTTCGGGGGAGAAGAACTCTATCCAGACATTTTTCAGAAGGCGGCAGCCTTTATGGAGTCGCTTGTCAAGAATCATCCGTTTATTGACGGGAACAAGCGGACAGCGATTTCATCTGCCGGACTCTTCCTTCGTATAAACGGCTACAATCTTGAAACATCGCAGAAAGAACTTGAGGACTTTACAATCAACATGGCAACGGGCAAAGCCTCTCTTGAGGATGCGGTAAAGTGGTTCAAAAGATATGCGTAGAAATAATATCGATCTGCATATATCTTTCCTCTTGACGAAACCCATAGTTTTTTCTAAAATCACCACAAAAAATACATGCAGTATAAAAAACAATGTTTGACATAAGGGTGCTTTAATGAAAAAATGTCTGCATAGATCTACAGCGCTTGCATTATTAATATTGGTCATATCTGCATCATCACCATTTGCAGATATGACCACCGAAGTTAAAATAATTTGTGATTCATCTGCGGATCTTTTAATTATCGTTTATGATGCGCCGATTCCTTATGATAAGGTAACAAACAAAGCCATCATAAAAACCTACAATTTATACGACTTCGTAACGTACAAAAGCGATTCTTATCTGGATAAGATAAAAATGATTAAATACAATTGTAAATTAAAAACAAAAAATTTCATAATACATATAGAGCCATATCTTTATAATAACAATGCTATGGGAGAATGTGGCGCCGACATAACATGCTCCGTTGCTATAAAAGAAGGGCCTCGGAATATTGTTCAAGAAAAATATCTGGAGTTATCCTGTCCACCAGGCAATTCTTTCAAAAAAATTAATCAAATATTAATTTCGGGAAAAGATAGCAGAGTCGAGATTAAAAGGGCAGCGAAGGATGATGTTAATAATGAATAAAAAAGACTATCTATTCAAAAGGGGCTTTTGAGGTTGAACATCCATAATTATGCACTCTCTATAAACAACAGCGCCGGGTCTTCAAGGTATTGAATAATTTTTGATAAAAATTTTGCCGAGTCGACGCCGTCGGTTACCCTGTGGTCAAAGGTCAGCGATAACGGCAGAATTTTTCTGATAACGATTTGCCCGTCCTTGACCCACGGCTTCTCGGAAATCTTTCCTGTGCCGAGAATCGCAACATCAGGATAATTGATTATCGGAGTCGCAAACCATCCGCCGAAATGCCCGTAATTTGTGATTGTAAAAGTGCTCCCCTTTATCTCTTCAAGCATTATCTTTCTCTCTCGCGCTTTAACGCTTAACCCCTGAATCTCTGAGGCGAGTTCAAGAATGGTCTTTTTGTCAGCATTTTTTATCACTGGAACCATCAAGCCGTCAGGCGTATCAACGGCAACGCCGATGTTGTAGTATTTTTTGATTATTATCTCTTCCCTTTGTTCATCAACAGATGCATTGAGCAAAGGATGCTCTGCAAGCGCGTGATGGATGGCTTTAATGAAAAATGGCAGAAAGGTAAGATGAATTCCTTTTGTCTGTATGTTTTTTTTCTCTCTCTCGCGCAAATTCCATAACTCAGTGATGTCCGCCTCGTCCATGCCTGTTACAAATGCAGTTGTCTTTTGTGATGTAATAAGATTCTTTGCTATGGTCCTTCTCAACCCTTTTATCGCCAGCCTCTCAATCGCGCCGTACTGGTCTTCGGCCTTCTTGCCTTTTTCAGATACTTCAGTGATATCATCTTTCGTAATGCTTCCGCCCGGGCCAGAGCCTTTTATTGATTCAAGTTTAACGCCAAGCTCTTTAGCCAAGGCCCTTACAGCAGGAGTCGCAAGGACTTCTTCTTCATCCTCAGGCAATACTCCGACAACGGAAACTGATTTCGGCCTTTCTTCTGCTTTTGGCTTTTCTTCAACTGCCTCACCGGCATTCGCTATAGTCATCAAAACCTCGCCCACTTTTGCAATATCGGCAATTTCTTTATGTATCTTAAGCACTCTCCCTTTTTTCGGTGAAGGGACTTCCACCACTGCCTTGTCTGTCTCTATCTCAAGAACAGTCTGATGCTCTTCAACAGTATCGCCTTCTTTGACAAGCCATCTCCGTATCTCGCCTTCTGTGATACCTTCGCCCAAATCAGGCAGAACAAAATCATAAGGCATAGCAGTCTCCTTTCTTTCCGTCTGTCGCTTGATATAAAGAATATCATGCAGAATGTCTGCCGTCAATCTTTAGCCGGGTGCCGTGCTATAATTATAAAAACTGAACAAGGGAGCGCCTGAATGAAAAAAGTAACGATAAGATTTTTACCTGTATTTTTAATCCTGCTTCTGCTTAATTCATTTTTTTATGTTGTTGATGCTGCTGCGCAAAGCCAAAAGACTTTCATGTGGAAAGTCCGGTCACAGACATCAACGGTTTATGTGCTGGGCTCTGTGCACTTTATGAAAAAAGAGGTTTATCCTTTAAATAATAAAATAGAAGATGCCTTTGAAAAATCAAATGTTCTTGCTGTAGAGGCAAATATCAATGATGCAGCCAAACTGGATTTGCAGAAATTACTGGCAAGCGCCATCTATCAGGGGAATGAAACACTGGAAAGCCACATCTCAAAAGAAACATACGAACTTCTTAAAAAAGAGACAGCCCTGCTCGGCATGCCCATTGAGCTGATAAGCAAACAAAAACCATGGTTTTTATCGCTGACATTAACATCCATGGAACTTATGAAGCTGGGCTTTAATCCTCAATACGGAATAGACACCCATTTCCTTAAAAAGGCTGCGGGAAAGAAAAAGATAGTGGAACTTGAAAGCATTGATTATCAGATTAATCTCCTGTCAGGATTTCCTGATAGTGAGCAGGAGTTGTTTTTGCTCCATACGCTGAAAGATTTAAAAAAAATTAAACAGGAAACAGACAAGCTTCTTCAGTCCTGGCTTGCGGGAGATGCAAAAGGCATAGAAGCAATAGCATCAAGAGCAAACGGAGACGGGAAAGTCACAAAGATATATGAAAAGCTCTATTATGAAAGAAAGAGGTGGACCCCATCGTTTGGACAGATTTGGGGCTGATTTAAGGTGGAAACCACCATCCATCATGCCGCCTCCAATAACAGTTCTGACTTCATATA